>CANKWX010000029.1 GCA_947487165.1 Burkholderiales bacterium | reverse complement strand
TCACGCAGGCGCCAGCCGTCCTGGGCGAGGAAGCGAAACGGGCAGTCGAGCAGTCGTTCGATCGCACCGACCGGCAGACTGTCTGGCAACCGGACAAGCGTGGGCGACGGCTGTTTTGCCGGCATCGCCGCGATCTGCCTGGCTTGGCCGGGCAGCAGGATGCGTTCGCTCATCGGACCCTCTGCCGCGATCGCTTCGAGTCGCTCGACCCAGGGGCTCGGTCGGGTGCCGTCGCCCGGATCGGTGCGACAGCTGATCGCCGACTCGCGCGCCAGCGCCAGCAGCAGCACCAGATCGCGCTGCTGACAGGCGGCACTCGATGCCGCAGTCGGCAGCCCCAGCATGATCCGCAACGGCTGATTGACCAGCGCGAGCGCCGGCACCGGCGCCGGCAGCACACCCTCGGCGGCACCCATAATCAGCACCGCGTCGAAATGCTGCCCGGCGGCCTGCGCCGGCAGGAGCAGCTGGACCGGGCTGATCGCATCGCCATGAAAGCGATGGCGTTCAAGCACCGCCGCCAGCAGGCCTCGAAACTCGGCCGGCGACAGCACCCGATCATGATCGGCCTTCGCACCGGCACGGCGCAGCGAATCGAGCACCGCCAGCACCTGCCGCCCGGCCTCGTCGGCCGCCAGACGCTGGCGCGCGCCGACCCAGCCCAGCACCTGCCCGAGCCGGTCGAGATGATCCCGAAGCGGCTGGTGACGGCGTTGCGCGCTTGCCGCATCCAGCAGCCGATCGAGTGTGGCCGGGGGCGCAGGAGGCACGTTGCCGCGCGGGTCATTCGCAGCGCCCGTGGTGCTCGCCACCTGGGCTGCGCCCCGCCGCAGACCGAGCCAGCCGCGCAGATAGCCATGACGGGTCGCGCAGCGCTCGACCCATGTGCGCATCGCGCCCTGAGCATCGGGCCGCACATCGGGCCGCACAAAGGGCGAATCGAACCAGCCGAGCAGCGCGTCGTAGTGTCCGTCGCTTGCCACCGCATCGAGCCAGCCCATCACCGCACTGGCGGCCACGGTGGTCGACAGCAGCCAGCCCTCCCGGTCATCGATCAGCACGCCGGCGCGCTCGAGCAGCGCACGCACGCGCCGCGCCAGCCACCGGTCGAGCGCCACGATCGCGATCCGACCGGGCGGCTGGCCACGGGCGACATCGGCTGCCAGGCGACGATGAACCCAATGAGCGGCCAGCTGCGCTTCGCGTTCACGATCATCGGCATGAAGAATCTCGGGGATCGGCCCAAGAGGCTGGCGCTGCCAGGCCAGACGTCGCTCCCGAAGACTGCGCTGCGGCAACCCGTCTGCCTGCAGATCAGGGTCGGAGGCGTCGCTGTGCGGCCCACGGACAAACTCCGGCCAGGCTGCCTGCAGCAGCGGGGCCTGCTCGCCGAGGACACCCCAGTCGGGCGCCAGCTGCCGCAGATGGCCGGGCGGCAGGCGGGCAGCGAGACTGTCGAGCAGCATCGCTTCGAAAGGCGTCGGCGGCTGCCAGGCGACCCAGGCGATCCGTGTGCCGGCGGCCACCCAGAGATCGGCCAGCCGGCTGACCCGACTGATCTCCCGCTCGAGCTCTGCACTCGCGGCATCGCCCAGCAATCCCTGCAGTCGGGCAAGAAGCCTCAGATCCTCACCCAGCTGCTGATGCGCCGCCGGCGAGCCGAAGCGCGAGGCGACCTCGGCCAGCCACTGCGGAGCATTCAGACGCCCCTGGGCACCGGCCAGGGTCAGGGCATCGAGCACCTGCTGCAGCCCGTCGGCAAAGGCGAAGCGCTCGCCCACCGAGTGCTGAGCAAGCCGCTCCGGCAGGGCCTCGTCAAGCGCCTGCAGCAGCGCCAGGGTACGCGCCAGACCATCGAGCACCGAGGTCGGCGCCACCGGCGCCCATTGCGACAGCCACTGGTCAAGCGGGCGGATCGGCGGCGGTGCCCACGCTCTGCCGACCCGCCCGATCCGTTCGGCCAGCGCCGACTGCAAGGGCGCCACCAGCGATCCGCCCGGCACCACGATCGCAATCGGCGAGTGGACTGAATCGCCTGAATCGCCGATCCAGTCGGCGACCCGATCGGCGGCCGCCAGCCAGAACGCCCGCGCCCCGAGCTGCAGCGGCGCAAAGCACTGTGGCTGCGGCAGGCCGATCGGGGGACAGTACGGGCGATCGATCACGAGTTGAAAATCCTTTGCGCCTTGAGCGGGCACAAGGCGGTCTGCATCGAGCTATGGTAAGTTAGATGCAGCAATGAACCGCCCTGCCGCAACCCGGTACAGGGATCCCCAGGCCCCGAATCAAGGCCCCACATGGACATCAAACACACTTCCGACGACAAATTCGACGCCGACGTTCTCAAGACGGACGGTCTGGTGCTGGTCGACTACTGGGCCGAATGGTGCGGCCCCTGCAAGATGATCGCCCCCCTGCTCGACGAGGTCTCAAAGACCTACGACGGCAAGGTTCAGGTGGTGAAAGTCAATGTCGACGACAACCCCGGCGCGGCCCAGCGCTTCGGCATCCGCGGTATCCCGACACTCAAGCTGTTCAAGGACGGTGCCGAAGTCGCCAGCCAGGTCGGTGCAGTCTCGAAATCCCAGCTGACTGCATTTCTGGACAGCCACCTCTGATTCGTCGTATTCTTGCCTAATCGCGTCTGCCGCAGCGATCGTTGCGGCAGACGCCGGGTTTGCCGATCGGCTCCAAGGATTGGTCGTTCCGGTTGCAGCGACCCGAGCCGACAAGCGTGCCCCCCCAGTTTCCTTTGGTTCTCGCTCAGGTCATCCGTACAACTCGGCATTCCAGTTCGCCCCGTTAGTCTGCTTTGGGTTCGTCTTAAGTTCGGTTCAAGGTCGTTCCCAGCGCGTTTCTCATTCGCTCCCTTGGTTTTCCGTCTCGCCGGTCACCCAGACCGGCCTCCCGGCCTTGATTCGGCGTGATGCCCAAACCTCCACGGCACCCCGGTCGGCCCCCCTCAAGCGCTCGCTCCCCGCCCCCCCATGCATCTTTCTGAACTCAAAGCCCTTCATGTCTCGGCACTGATCGAGATGGCCGCCGGCCTCGACATCGAAAACGCCAACCGCCTGCGCAAGCAGGAGCTGATGTTCGCGATCCTCAAGCGGCGCGCCAAAACCGGTGAGCAGATCTTCGGCGACGGCTGTCTCGAAGTGCTGCCTGACGGCTTCGGCTTTCTGCGCACACCCGAGACCTCCTATCTCGCGAGCCCCGACGACATCTACATCTCGCCCTCACAGATCCGGCGCTTCAACCTGCACACCGGCGACTCGATCGAAGGCGAGGTGCGTACCCCCAAAGACGGCGAGCGCTATTTCGCGCTGGTCAAGGTCGACAAAATCAACGGCGAGCCACCCGAGGCGAGCAAAAACAAGATCCTCTTCGAGAATCTGACACCGCTGCACCCCGATCAGCCGATGGTGCTCGAACGCGACACCAAGTCCGAAGAGAACTACACCGCACGCATCATCGACATGATCGCGCCGATCGGCAAAGGCCAGCGCGGCCTGATCGTGGCACCGCCCAAGGCCGGCAAGACCGTGCTGATGCAGCACATCGCCCATGCAATCACCGCCAACCATCCCGATGTCGTCCTGATCGTCCTGCTGATCGATGAGCGCCCCGAGGAAGTCACCGAGATGCAGCGCTCAGTGCGCGGCGAAGTGGTGGCATCGACCTTCGACGAACCGGCAACCCGTCATGTGACGGTGGCCGAGATGGTCATCGAGAAGGCCAAGCGTCTGGTCGAGCACAAAAAGGACGTGGTCATTCTGCTCGACTCGATCACCCGGCTGGCGCGTGCCTACAACACGGTGGTGCCGGCCTCCGGCAAGGTGCTCACCGGCGGCGTCGATGCCAATGCACTGCAGCGGCCCAAGCGCTTTTTCGGTGCGGCGCGCAATATTGAGGAAGGCGGTTCGCTCACCATCATCGCCACCGCCCTGGTCGATACCGGCAGCCGGATGGACGAGGTGATCTTCGAAGAATTCAAGGGCACCGGTAATTCCGAGTTGCATCTGAACCGCCGGATGATGGAAAAGCGGGTCTACCCGGCCATCGACATCAACCGGTCGGGCACACGACGCGAAGAGCTGCTGATTCCCAAGGAGCAGCTGAGCAAGATCTGGATTCTGCGCAAGCTGCTCCACGACATGGACGAACTGGCCGCGATGGAGTTTCTGCTCGACAAGGTCAAGCAGACCAAGAGCAACCACGAGTTCTTCGACTTGATGAGAAAAGGCGGTTGAGCTACAGTCGAGGGCTTTTCACAATTTCGGGAACGTGAGCGCAATGCGCTGGGTCAATGATGACGACCCGGGTCATTCAAATGCGTTCGGCGACCCATCCAGGAGGTTTCAGCATGAAAGATGGCATCCACCCCGAGTACCGCGAAGTCGTGTTCCAGGACATGTCGAACGGGTTTCGCTTCATCACGCGCTCGACGCTGAACACCCGCGAGAAGATCACGCTCGACGACGGCAAGGAATATCCCCTCTTCAAGCTCGACGTCACCTCCGAATCGCACCCGTTCTACACCGGTGCCCAACAGCGCATCAGCGAGACCGGTCGGGTCGAGAAGTTCCGCCAGAAATTCGCACGCAGCAAGGCCGCCTGACATCGTCCTGATGGGGCCGCACCCGCTGCGGTCGGCCCCTGTGCCTGATCTCTGTCTGCGGGGTGTCAGCGACTCCGCCCTGCACGCCCTGCACCATGACGACGCCTGCCGTCGGGCGCCAGATCATCCGAATCGGCATCGCCCGTGAAACCGTTCACCGTCACTTCGCTGCAGGCTGCCAAGATGCCTCGCTGGCTGCTGCTGCTGCTGTGCGGCCTTTACATCGTTCCTGGACTGATCGGCCGTGACCCTTGGCGGTTTGCCGACGCCGCCGGTTTCGGTGTGGCCTGGACCATGGCGCTTGCCCCGAACGGGCTGCTCGACTGGCTGGCCCCGAATGTTCTGGGGATGCCGCTGACACAGGGCGGCCCGGTGTCAGCATGGCTGGGCGCGGTGGCGATCAATGCCTTGCCCTTTTTGCGTCCGGACCTGGTCGTGCGCTGGGTGGCGGTCGCCTGGGTGGCGCTGATGCTGCTCTGCCTGTGGTCGGCCACCTGGCTGCTGGCTCGGCGCCCGGAGGTTCAGCCTGCTGATCCCTTCGGCGCCTCAGCGACGACCACTGATTTCGGCAGGGCGGTCGCCGACTCGGCACTGCTGATCGCCCTTGCAAGCTTCGGTCTGCTCGCGCGACTGCACGAGACCACAATCGAAGCGGCGCAGGTCGTCTGGATCGGTGTCTTCCTGTTCGGCTGCGCCAGGGCGCTCGAGTCGCCGCGCTCCGGCGGCGCGCTCGCCGGACTGGCAATCGGCCTTACCGTGCTGACTCGCGGACTGCCGGTAGCAGTCGCGTTGCTGCTGACGGTCCTCATCCTGATCTGGCAGGTCGGCGCCTTCAGGCTGGTGGGACGGACCCTGCTGCTCTGGATGGCCGCAGTGGCACTTGCGGTCGCCTTGCCCTGGCCGCTCGCTCTGGGGCATATCGGCGAGGCCGGTCTGGCCTGGCGCGATAGCTGGCTCGACTGGAACGCCTCGCTGGTCGGCGGACCCACCCTGGCGAGCGGACGCCACGCCCTGGAGAACATGATCTGGTTCTTCTGGCCGGCCTGGCCAATTGCCGGCTGGGCGCTCTGGCGCTGGCGTGAGCGTCGACTGGAGCCGGCGATCGCTGTGCCGACGGTCACTGCCATGACGCTCCTGGTCGCGGCGATGCTCGCGCCGGTCGGCACCGAAGCCGGTCTGCTGCCGATCGTGCCACCACTGGCGATGCTGGCGGCGCTCGGTCTGCCGACCATCCGCCGCGGCCTGACCAGCCTGATCGACTGGTTCGCGGTCATGACCTTCACCCTGATCGGGCTGGCGCTGTGGGCTTACTGGATCGCCTTCCAGACCGGATGGCCGGCGCCGATGGCCTATCGCGCGCAGCAATCACTACTCGGGTTCGCACCGGTCATCGACCCGCTCGAGGTGCTCCTTGGCGCAGCGGCGACCGTCGCCTGGCTGACGCTGGTCGTCTGGCGTGTCTCGCGCAAGCCACGGGCCCTTTGGCGCTCGGTCGTGCTGTCGGCAGGCGGGGTGGTGCTGGGCTGGTTTCTGCTCATGACCCTGTGGCTGCCGGGCGGCAATTACCGCAGCACCTACCGGGATGTGGCGCAGCAGGCCGGGGTCGTGGTCTCGACCCGACACCGCTGCGTGAAAACGCTCGGACTGGATGCCGCACAGCGTGCGACCTTTGCCTACTTCGGCAAACTGCGCTTGAACGACGAGCGGCCAGACTGCGAATGGCTGCTGGTTGCCGACCGTGCCGACCGGCCGCTCGCGGTCAACGGCGAATCCGATCACTGGCGACTGGCCTGGCGCGGTCAGCGTCCGGTCGATCGCCGCGAACGCTTCCGGCTGCTGCGCCATGTCGAGCGCTGACCGCACCGAGGTCGGCTCGAGTCGACGCGCATCTTCTGTGCAGATCCTGTCGCTGGGTTGGCCGATGTTCATCGGGCAACTGGCAGTGATGGCCAACGGCATCATCGATACCGCCATGGCCGGGCACCTGTCGGCGACCGACCTGGCAGCAGTGGCCATCGGCGCGAGCGTCTTCTACACGGTCTATGTTGGCCTGATGGGCGCGCTGCAGGCGATTTCCCCAGTCGCAGCGCAGCACTACGGCGGCGATCGTCCGCGCGAAGTCGGCAACACGTGGCGTCAGGGTCAGTGGATGGCGCTGGCATTACTCGTCCCGGGGCTGATCGTACTGTGCTTCCCCCAGCCGCTTCTGTGGATCGCCGCCGCACCCGAGGCGGTCAACGCGCTCGCCCTTCAGTATCTGCATGCACTGGCCTTCGGACTGCCGGCAGCCTTGTGGTTCAGAGCCTTCACGACCCTCAACATCGCGGTCTCACGCCCGCGGGTGGTCATGGCGATCAACCTGATTGGCCCGGTCTGCAAGGTGCCGCTCAATCTGCTCTTCATCGGCGGCTGGGAGGGCATCCCCGCGATCGGCCTGCCAGGTCTGTCGCCAATGGGCGGCGCCGGCTGTGGCGTCGCGACTGCGGTGATGTACTGGATCTCGGCGGTGATCGGCTGGCTTTTGCTGCGGCGAAGCGACTTCTACCGGCCCTTTGCCATGCACGGACTCGGCTGGCCGAACTGGCCGGCGCTCAAGGAACTCCTGCGACTGGGACTGCCGATCGGCGGGACCTACCTGATCGATGTCAGCGCCTTCAACATGGTCACCCTGATGGTCGCGCGCCTGGGAACCGAGACGGTCGGCGGGCACGCGATCGTCTCGAATGTGGCTGCGGCGCTCTATATGCTGCCGCTTGCGCTGTCGGGCGCGGCCGGCGTGCTCTCGGCCCAGCAGCTCGGGGCGCTGAACCCGGCTGCAGCGCGGCGCATTGGCTGGCACGGTATCCAGCTGGTGGTCGGGATCGCCGTCCTGACCGCGATCGGGCTTTTCATGCTGCGCGAGCCGCTCGTCCATGCCTACACCAGCAACCCTGAGGTGGCCCGCGTCGCGATTTCACTGCTGGCGCTGGTATCGGCCTATCACGTCTTCGATGCCATGCAGTGCACCGTCGCGTTTGCCCTGCGCGCCTGGAAGGTCTCGGTCGCACCGATGGTGATCTTCGCGGTGTCACTCTGGGGGGTCGGGCTGGGCGCCGGTTGGGGACTGGCATTCGGGCTGGGGATGGGCGTTGCCGGATTCTGGATCGCGGCGGTGGTCGCGGTCGCGCTCGCCGGCCTGTCGCTGATGGTGCTGTTCGAGCGAGTCACCCGACGCCAGATCGATGGCACGCGCTAGGTGGGCGACGCAGGCAACAAAGCCGGCTCGGCGCTCATCCTGAAGAAATGCTCGCGGTAATGGCGCAATTCGTCGATCGACTCTTCGATATCGGCGAGCGCAGTGTGGGCGCTGCGCTTGGCAAATGATCGCGCCACCTCGGGCCGCCAGCGCTTGCACAGCTCCTTGATGGTCGACACGTCGAGATTGCGATAGTGGAAGAAAGCCTCGAGCTCGGGCATGGTCCGGGCCATGAAGCGTCGGTCCTGGCCGATCGAATTGCCGCACATCGGCGACTTCCCGGGCGGCACCCACGGGCGAAGGAACTCGAGCAGCAGCGCCTGCGCCTGCGCCTCGGTCACGGTGGATTCACGCACTCGGGCGGTCAGACCCGAACGGCCGTGGGTCGCGGTATTCCAGGCATCCATCGCCAGCATCACCGATTCGGGCTGATGAATGGCCAGCACCGGCCCGGTGGCGAGCGGGTTTAGCGCACTGTCGGTGACCACCACCGCCACCTCGATAATGCGGTCGACTTCGGGCTTGAGCCCGGTCATTTCCATGTCGACCCAGATCAGATGGGTTTCATTCGGGGTCGCGGGCAAGGGCTGTGACATAATTTTTCTCCGCTCCGATTGTCTCATGAGGCCTTACCGCCTCCCCCAAACGCGTGACCCTATCCCCTGCCCTCACTCTGACCGTGATCTTTCTGGCCGCGCTGCTGCTGTCGATGGCTACCCGCCTTTGGCTTGCCAGCCGCCAGATTCGCCATGTGGCGCGCCACCGCAACCAGGTGCCCGTCGATTTCGCCGAGCGCATTTCGCTGTCGGCCCATCAGCGGGCCGCCGACTACACCGTGGCCCGAGTGCGCCTGTCCATGATCGAAGCGATGCTGGGGGCCGTCGTACTGCTGGGCTTCACCGTCTTCGGCGGCATCAGCCTGGTGGCCGATCTACTGCGCGCGGCGATGCCCGACAGCCCGTTCTGGCGCCAGGTGATGCTGATCGGCGCGATCGCCCTGATCGCGGGTGCGATCGACATCCCGCTGTCGTGGTACCGGCAATTCGGTCTCGAAAAACAGTTCGGCTTCAACCGCATGACGCCGGCACTGTTTTTCACCGATCTGGCCCGCGGCACGCTGGTTGCCGTTCTCCTTGGTCTGCCCCTGCTGATGGCGGTGCTCTGGCTGATGGAACGTGCCGGCGCGCTCTGGTGGCTCTGGACCTGGGCGGTCTGGATGGCCTTCAACCTCGCCGTGCTGGTGCTCTATCCGACCGTCATCGCGCCGCTCTTCAATCGTTTCGTGCCCCTGGAGGCGGGTTCGGTGCGCGATCGGGTCGAGCAGCTGCTTGCGCGCTGCGGCTTTGCCTCGAAGGGGCTTTTCGTCATGGACGGCAGCAAGCGCTCGGCCCACGGTAATGCCTATTTCACGGGCTTCGGGCGCAGCAAGCGGATCGTCTTTTTCGATACCTTGCTCGCCAGGCTGTCGGCCGACGAGATCGAGGCTGTGCTGGCCCACGAACTCGGCCATTTCGCTCACCGCCACATCATCAAACGGATCGTCATGAGCTTCGCGATCAGCCTGGCCGGGCTCTGGCTGCTGGGCTGGCTGTCCCGTCAACCCTGGTTCTATCAGGGACTCGGCGTCACGCCGCTCGCGGGCGACGGGCTTGGCGGCTATGCGCTGCTGCTCTTTTTCCTGGTGCTGCCGGCCTTCACCTTCGTGCTGCAGCCGCTGGGCAGCTGGATGTCGCGCCGCCACGAGTTTCAGGCCGACGCCTTTGCGGCGCGACAGTCCAGTGCCGAGCATCTGAGTCAGGCGCTGGTCAAGCTCTATGAAGATAATGCCTCGACGCTCACGCCCGATCCGATTCACTCGGCCTTCTACGATTCGCATCCGCCGGCAGCGCTGCGCCTGAAGCATCTCGCCGGGCTGGGGGGTGCAGGGCACGGCACCCTTGTCGCAAGCCAACTGCCCGGAGCGGCAACATGACAACGATCACAAGCCTCGAGCAGCTGCAGACCGGCCAATGCAGGCCGCTCGGCGCGAGCGACGCAATCGGCGCCGAGGTCATCTCGGCACAGCTGTCGCTGCTGCCTGCATGGCGACACACCGACGGCGCGATCGAAGCGCGCTTTCGCTTCGAGGGCTGGTGGCAGACCATCGGTTTCGTCAATGCACTGGCCTGGATGGCCGATGGCCAGGACCACAGCCCCGATCTCGTCGTCGCCTACGACCGCTGCACTGTGATCTGGCGGACCCATTCGGCGAGCGGCGTCACTCTCAACGATTTCATCTGCGCCGCCCGCACCGACGCGCTTTACCGCGAGCGCGCGCAGCGATGACTGCGCTGCGCCTGCCCGGCTCGACCTCGCAGGCGCACGGCGCGTGAACTCAGGCCCACCGCAGGCCAGCGTCATTGCCGCCTATGGGCGACAGTTCTGGCTGAGGGCCGATAACGGCGAGGAGCGCAGCGCGGTCACCCGCGGGCGCAATGCCGACGTCGTCGCTGGCGACCGGGTCGTCTGGACCGATCTTGGCGCCGGACAGGCGGTGATCGACACGGTTGTGCCACGGATCAACAGACTTCGACGCAGCGACAGCCGGCGCGAAAAGATCATCGCGGCCAACCTCGGACAGGTCGCAGTGGTGATCAGCGGCGAGCCGCTTTTTTCCGAAGAGCTGCTGCTCAGAGTACTCATCGCGGCTGAGTGTGAAGACATCGCCTGCCTGCTGATTGCCACCAAGGCCGACATCGCACCGGCGATTGCCGCCATCGAGCCCCGGCTTGCGGTCTATGAAGCGCTCGGCTATCGGGTCCTGCGAGTCGGTTCGCATGATCATCCAGACGAAACCGTCGCGACCCTGCAGCCGGTCCTGGCCGATCAGACCACCCTGCTTCTGGGGCAAAGCGGCATGGGCAAATCGACCCTGGTGAACCTGCTGGTGCCGGGCGCCGATCTGCGTACGCAGGCCATCTCGCAGGCGCTGCAGACCGGCCGACACACCACCACCTTTACCCGCAGCTTCGATCTTGCCGGTGGCGGGCGAATCATCGACTCACCCGGCTTTCAGGTGTTCGGGCTGTCGCATCTGTCGATCAGCGAACTCGAACACGGCATCCGTGAATTCAAGCCGCTGCTGGGGCAGTGTCGCTACTACAACTGCAGCCATCGCCACGAACCGTTTTGCGCGATCAGGAATGCCCTGGAACAATCGCAGATCGATACCCGCCGCTATGCGCTGTATGTGCAACTGCGAGACGCAGCGCAGCCCGGCTGATCACCGTCTCAGCGGCCCAGCCAGTTGGCGATGGTCAGCATCGAGAACAGCAGAATCCACAGAACCACCGAGCGCCAGACCAGACCGACCGCACTGCGCAACGAGCTGGCGTCGGGCTCGACACCTGACCACTCGAAACTGCCGACATTCGGCGAGGCTGCCCCCTCATCGGCCTCAAGCACCGTGTCATCGCCACGCATATCGGCTTCGAGCGTCGGATCGGCCAAACGAACCCCGAGCGCGCCGCTGCCGGTCATCAACAGAATCCGACGCTGCGCCTCACCGGTACGCACCGCCGATGCCGCCCTCCAGCAATAGACTGCGTCCTCGAAATTACCGACGATCGCAAAGCCGGCGGCCGCCAGCCTGACCGGCAACCAGTCGAGCCAACGATAGGCCTTATCGGCAAACCAGCCATAAGGCACACCCCCGATGTCCGACCCCGCAGGCTCGCGCGCCGCGGCGCTGACCGACGGTCCGCCCGCGACCACCACCAGCCTTCCTGACCCGCCGGATCGACCCGGATCGCAAGGCCAGTGCTCGGCGAGGAACTGGGCGCCGCGGTAGAGGATCGGGCCGGTCGCCCCCGGCAGCAGGATGTACCAGAAGAGCGGGCCAAACACGTGGCGATGCGCCTCGATCAGTGCATGCGAAATCGCGACCCGACACAGCTCGGCTACCGACAGATCGGCGGCGACGAAGCTCGGGTCCTGGCGACGGATCCAGCGCTGCAGCGCCCCGCGGGCACCCTCCGGATCATTGGCGGCCAGCCCGAGCTGGATCTCGGTGAAGGCGTGACTGAATTGCCGGAAACCGATCGTGAAATAGACCACGACAACATGCAGTGCCAGGACCAGCACCGGATGAATTGCCTCGAGCAGGACTTGGGCCAGCACCACCGCCAGCATGGCCGACCCGATTGCCAGCAGCCAGCCGAACACGCCGTGCTGACGGCGGCCGGCATCGGTGGTGGCAGCAATCCAGTCGGCAAAGGCAGAGGCCGCGCGATGGACGACATTGTCGCGGGGCAGCGGACGCAACTGCTCCAGCGTCAGCGCCAGAATTAGTGCAATGAATCCCATGGCCGATTATGCCGAGACGAATCGATAGAGATTGCGAATCATCGCAGCGGTAACGCCCCAGATGAAATGCTCGTCGCCATCCGGCCCGGTCCATGGCATCGCGAAAAAGCTCCGCTCACCGCCATCGGACCAGCGATAAAGGCGACGCTGATGATTGGCCGGATCCATCAGGAAGACCAGCGGCACTTCGAAGGCCTGCGCGACCTCGTTGTCGTCGAGCTTGAGGGTATGAGCGGCCTCGACCAACCCCACCACGGGCGTGACCACGAAACCACTGCCGGTGAGGTATTGCGGCATGGCGCCCAGCACTTCGATGTGCGAGCGATGCAACCCGATCTCTTCTTCCGTCTCGCGCAGCGCGGTGGCGACCGGCGAGGCGTCGCTCGGTTCGGTGCGCCCGCCCGGAAAGGCCACCTGACCGGCATGAGAGGTCAGGTGAGCAGTGCGCTCGGTCAGCAGCACCGACAGCCCGGCAGATCGGCATACCAGCGGCACCAGCACGGCAGCCGGCCGGGGAAGATCGGGAGAGGTCCGATAGCGGTCGTCAATGACCTCGGGCGTCCAGTCGGGAGGCTGATGAAAGCGCTGACGGATCGCCTGCGGGCTCAGTCGGGCGAAATCAACCGCGGGCAACAGCGGTGCGCGCTCATCGACCGGCGCCAACCGCGGGTCGATAATGGACCGACGCTGCGTCAACCGGTCGGACCCGCTCAAAGCGCTGACCGTCCGGCAGGCAGATTACTTCGCGGCCGGAGCAGCGGCCACCGAACGCGTCGGCAGCTTTTCCTTGATGCGGGCCGATTTACCCGAACGCTCGCGAAGGTAATAAAGCTTGGCGCGGCGCACGTCGCCACGACGCTTGACATCGATTGAGGCGATCAGCGGCGAATAGGTCTGGAAGGTCCGCTCGACCCCCTCACCCGACGAGATCTTGCGCACAATGAACGACGAGTTCAGACCGCGGTTGCGCTTGGCAATCACGACGCCCTCATACGCCTGAACCCGCTTGCGCGTGCCCTCGACAACGTTCACATTGACCACCACGGTGTCGCCAGGGGCGAAAACCGGGATGGTGCGCCCGAGGCGGGCAATCTCTTCCTGTTCGAGCTGCTTGATCAGATCCATGGGATCACTCCTTAGCCATCATTCACCGGTGTCTTGGACGCAAGCCGAGAAAAATGCCGTAAGGCACTGATCATCGAGCACGAAATGCTTGTCCGGCCAGAGGATGGGGGTTTATCGACGACTGCCCGTAAGCAGCAAAGCCTATCAGTTTAACTCAACTGCCGCAGAAATGCTTCATCGGTATCAGACAGGCGCCCAGCTCGGCGAGCCTGCTCGATCAGATCGGGGCGGCGCTGCGCGGTCGTACGCAACGACGCCTCCCTGCGCCAACGGGCGATTCGCGCATGATGGCCAGACAGCAGCACCTCGGGCACCGATACCCCGCCGAAGACTTCCGGGCGCGTGAAATGCGGCCCCTCGAGCAGGCCGTCCGAAAACGAATCCTGCAGCGCAGACACCGCATCGGTCATAACCCCCGGGAGCAGCCGCACGACCGCGTCGATCAGTGTCAGTGCCGGCAACTCGCCGCCCGACACGATGAAATCGCCAATCGAAATCTCTTCATCGACTTCGGCATCGAGCAGGCGCTGATCGATCGCTTCATAGCGGCCGCACAACAGTGCCAATCCGGGCAGCGCGGCGAGTTCGGCCACCTTGCCTTGCGTCAGGGGAAGGCCGGTCGGCGACAGATGAATGACCCGAGCCCGCGGCAGGCCATCGGCGGCACGGCGCTCATGCAGCGCCAGCAGACAAGCGGCGAGCGGCTCGGCCATCATCACCATGCCTGGCCCACCACCGAAAGGCCGATCATCGACCCGCCGATACGCATCGGTCGTCTGATCGCGGGGATTCCAGCAGCGCAAGCGCCAGATACCGCGCTCGATCGCGCGCCCGGTCACGCCAAAGCGTGCGGCCGGCTCGACCATCTCCGGAAAGAGTGTGACAAGCTCGATATCCATCGCCTGCCTCGCGGAATCAGCGCGACCAGTCGGCCTGCCAGTCGACGACGATCCGCCCCGCTTCCGGCACGACCTCGACCAGATAGGCATCGACATAAGGAATCAGCAGTCCGGCATCAGTTTCGATGATCGGGTGCGCACCATGGTCATCGATGGCGCTGACGCGACCAAGGGACTCGCCAGCCGGGTTCGATATCTCGCAGCCGATCAGGTCGACCCAGTAGAACTGGCCCTGCGGAAGTGTCGGGAAATCGCATCGGCGTACGCCGACCTCAGCACCCCTCAGGGCGAGCGCCGCATCACGATCGTCGCAGTCGGGAAACTTGGCCACGACGCCGGAGCTGTGTCGTCGCGCTCGAAGAACGTCGACCCATCGATCGACCGCCGACACCGCCGGCCCGCCTGAACGGATCAGATGCCAGCTCGGGGCTTTGATCAGCGCAGTCTCGCCGGCCCCTGCAAAGGGCTCGACTTTCACCCAACCGCCAACGCCCCAGGCACCGATGACCCGGCCGAGCGCAATTGTTCGAAGTGGATCAGCAGCCACCAATCGATTCACCCGACCGGGAGCGTGCGACGCGAAAAGCGACTGTGATCCGGAAAGATCGATCAGACAGTTGCCGCAGCAGCCTTCTGCTTGGCGGCGAAATCGCGAATCAGACGCTGGACGGTCGGCGACACTTGCGCGCCGTGGCTGATCCAGTACTCGATCCGATCGAGCGACAGGCGCAAACCACCCTCGCCTTCGGCTGCGATCGGGTTGTAAAAGCCCAAACGCTCGATAAAGCGGCCATCGCGCCGGTTGCGGCTGTCAGTCGCAATCACATTAAAGAAGGGCCGGGCTTTTGCGCCACCCCGCGCCAGACGAAGAACGACCATAGGAAATCCTTGCAGTTTTGCTTAAAAAGCCTTCGATTATATCTGCTTTCGGCCGATGTGGGCCGCAGATTTGGGCAAGCTAGCGAGAAAGTCCGCCCGGGCGATAGGGCAAGCCGAAGGGCACGGCACTGCCCACCGTCACGCGATCCGAGGGCGCATAGCTCAAACCGGGCACGAACTGCGGCTGAACCATGGGTGCCAGCGGTCTGCCATGGACGTAATAGACCGTTCTCGGCAGCCCTTCCGGATCATAAGGAGGCACCCTGACAGGCGGGTTGAGCGGCTGAGCGCGGCGCGCGGCGGCGGCAAGCTGCGCTTCACGAAGCCGGTTGCGTCTGTCGAAATCCTCGGCCTGTTTGCGCCAGTAATCGCGCTCGACTTGCGCCCGCTTCAACGCGTCGGCCGCATCCGGCACCAGATAGGTCGACTGGTCGATGCTCGCCGCACCAGCGGCCGGCGGCCGGTCGCTGAATTCGACCCTGCCGTCTTGAAGGGTCGTGCGATAGACGGTGACAACCGACCCGTCGGCATGAGGCCCGGCAGCCGGCGGCCGGACAACCGGTGCCGACAAGCCCGATGCTGTCAGAGCGGATGTCGCAGCCCAGCCCGGGATCGACCAGAGCGAGCCGGCGACCACAGCGATCGACCCGACCATCGCCCACCGCCATCCCGACGATTTTGATAAGCCCGACACGCTCAGGCAACTCACAGACACTGGCCGACTCCTCTGTCTCGCACGATCAGACGCAATCGGCTCGAAGGCCTCGCCCTAGAACATGGCCTCTTCGAGCGCAAGGGTTCCGGCGGCGCCCGCCACGATCGCGGCGCAATAGCCGCCCGACCGGGACAGAACATGGTCGGCATAAAAGCGTGCCGTGCCGATCTTGGCCTTGAGAAAAGCGGTGTCGGCATCAGCGCCGGCCAGCAACCGCTGCGCGGCCAGCGCGGCCCGTGCCATCTGCCATCCGGCCAGCACCGTGCCGCTGAGCATCAGATAGGGCACGCTGCCGGCATACACCGCCCGAGCGTCGCCCTTGCCCTGGGCCACCAGATGATCGATGGCATCCGACAGCGCTTGCGCGCCCTCGGTCAGCCGCGCGGCAATCGCCTGCAGATCGCCGCCATCGGCGGGCATCTCGGCGATCGTCTGGCGCACGCGCGCCAGCACCGCACGCGCGGTCTGGCCGCCGTCTCGTACGGTCTTGCGTCCGATCAGGTCGTTGGCCTGGATCGCGGTCGTGCCTTCGTAGATGGTGAGGATGCGAGCATCGCGGTAGTACTGGGCCGCACCGGTTTCCTCGATGAAGCCCATGCCGCCGTGCACCTGCACACCGAGCGAGGTGACCTCCAGGCTCATCTCGGTCGAGAAGCCTTTGACGATTGGCACCAGGAACTCATAGAAGGTCGCATTCGCCTTCGCGGTCGCCGGATCGGGCGAGGCGTGCGCGGCGTCAAAGGCCGCTGCGCCCACATAGGCCAACGCGCGGGCGCCTTCGGTCAGGGCACGCATGGTCATGAGCATGCGACGCACATCCGGATGCTGAATGATCGCCACCGGCCCGGATGAGCCTTCGACTGCGCGGCTCTGAACGCGATCGCGGGCATAACTCACCGCCTTCTGATAGGAGCGCTCGGCAATCGCCACGCCCTGCATGCCTACCGAAAAGCGCGCAGCGTTCATCATGACGAACATGTATTCGAGGCCGCGATTTTCCTCGCCGACCAGCCAGCCCAGCGCACCGGCCGCCGGCGTCTGACCGGCCGCAGCCGCCACCGGAAACTTGCCGTCGCCATAAAGCAGCACTGCGGTCGGACTTGCCTTGATGCCGAGCTTGTGTTCGACCGAGGTGCAGAACACATCGTTGCGCGCGCCGAGTTTGCCCTGCGCATCGATCAGGAACTTGGGCACGATGAACAGCGAAATGCCCTTGACGCCCTCGGGTGAGCCCGGCGTGCGGGCCAGCACCAGATGGACGATGTTCTCGGCCATGTCGTGCTCACCGAAGGTGATGTAGATCTTCTGGCCGAAGATCCGGAATGAACCGTCTGCCTGCGGCTCAGCGCGCGAGCGCACCAGCGACAGGTCGGAGCCGGCCTGCGGCTCGGTGAGGTTCATGGTGCCGGTCCATTCGCCGCTGATCATGCGCGGGATGAAGCCCTGCTGCTGTGCCGGGGTGCCGGCGGTGAGCAGTGCCTCGATCGCACCATCGGTCAGCAGCGGGCACAGCGCAAACGAGAGGTTGGCGCTGTTGAGCATCTCGCCGCAAGCGGTGGCGACCAGCTTGGGCAGACCCTGGCCACCAAAGGCCTCGGGATGCTGCACGCCCTGCCATCCGCCCTCGGCGAACGCGCGAAACGCTTCGCGAAAACCCGGGGTGGTGGTGACAACCCCATCGGCCACCGTGGCCGGCTTCAGGTCGCCCGCCCAGTTGAGCGGCGCCAGCACCTCGCCATTGAAACGCGCAGCCTCCTCGAGCACCGCCTCGACGGTGTCGTCGGTGGCATCCGAAAAGCCGGGCAACTGGCGCACCTGCGCCAGACCCGCGAGTTCACGGATCGTGAACATCATGTCCTTGACCGGTGCCTGATAGCTCATGACGCGCGCCTTCTGTTCGATGGAGTGTCTGTGCGGTGACCGGGTCAGATCAGATCTTTCCGGCCAGCTCGGGAACCGCCTCGAAGAGATCTCCGACCAGACCGTAATCGGCCACACCGAAAATCGGCGCCTCGGCATCCTTGTTGATCGCCACGATGACCTTGGAGTCCTTCATGCCGGCCAGATGCTGGATCGCGCCGCTGATGCCAACTGCGACATAGAGCTGGGGTGCGACGATCTTGCCGGTCTGGCCGACCTGCCAGTCGTTGGGCGCGTAGCCGGCGTCAACCGCTGCACGCGAGGCGCCCATGGCCGCGCCCAGCTTGTCGGCCAGCGGCTCGAGAACCTTGAAGTTCTCGGCGCTGCCCATGCCACGCCCGCCCGACACGACGATCTTGGCACCAGCCAGCTCCGGGCGCTCGCTCTTGGCGACTTCCCGCTTGATGAAGGTCGAGATGCCGGGGTCGGCGGCCGCAGCCACCGATTCGACCACCGCCGAACCGCCGGTGGCTGCCGCCGGATCGAAAGCCGTGGTGCGCACCGTCATGACCTTGACCGGATCGGCCGACTGCACGGTGGCGATCGCGTTGCCGGCGTAGATCGGACGCTGGAAGGTGTCGGGTGACTCGACCATCGTGACATCGGAGATCTGCGCGACATCGAGACGGGCAGCCACGCGAGGCGTCACGTTCTTGCCGAAGGCGGTCGCCGGGGCAAGGATGTGGGAATAGCCGCCGGCCACTGCAAGCACCTGCTCGGCAAGCACTTCGGCGAGCTGCTCGGTGAGGTGGGGCGCATCGACCAGCAGCACCTTCGAGACACCGGCAATTGCGGCCGCAGCAGCACCTGCCGCAGCGCAACCGCCGCCTGCCACCAGGACGGTGACATCGGGGCTGCATTTGAGTGCCGCGGTGACCGCATTGAGCGTGCCGCCACGGATCGCGTGGTTGTCATGTTCAGCAATAACCAGAGCAGCCATGTCAGATCACCTTTGCATCGTTCTTGAGTTTGTCGACCAGTGCCGCGACATCGGGCACCTTGATGCCGGCCTTGCGACCGGCGGGTTCAGCGACCTTGAGGGTCTTCAGACGCGGCGTGATGTCGACACCGAGATCGGCCGGCTTGAGGACATCGAGCTGCTTTTTCTTGGCCTTCATGATGTTGGGCAGCGTCACGTAGCGCGGCTCATTCAGGCGCAGGTCGGTGGTGACCACCGCCGGCATGCGAATCGAGAGGGTTTCGAGACCGCCGTCGACTTCGCGGGTCACAACCGCACGGCCATCGGCCAGCTCGACCATCGAGGCAAACGTGGCCTGCGGCATGCCGGCCAGCGCAGCCAGCATCTGGCCGGTCTGGTTGGCATCGTCGTCGATCGCCTGTTTGCCGAGAATGCACAGACCGGGCTGCTCGCGCTCGACCACCGCCTTGAGCAGCTTGGCCACCGCCAGCGGCTGCAGGTCGTCGTCGGCACCGACTTCGATGAGGATGGCGCGGTCGGCGCCGATTGCCATGGCAGTGCGCAGGGTCTCCTGACAGGCTGCCACACCGCAGCTCACTGCGATCACCTCGGTGGCCAGGCCTTTTTCGCGCAGACGAATCGCCTCTTCAACCGCGATTTCGTCGAAGGGATTCATCGACATCTTGACGTTGGCAATGTCGACCCCGGTGCCGTCGCTCTTGACGCGCACTTTGACGTTGTAGTCGACCACTCGCTTGACTGGCACGAGAATTTTCATGAAAGGCCTGAAAAAGTAGAAAGGGGTGTGAACGACATCTGAATCAGACGGCTAGCCCATGATTATACCCGCCAACCCTGCACCAACTCAGGCGGCGAGCAGTTCCAGGATCGCCGCTTCGCAGGCGGCGGCCCTCTCGTATTGAACCCAGTGACCCGCCCCGGGGATGCCGATCAGACGGGCCTCCGGGCGGCGCTCGCGGATCACCGATTCGACCAGTGCCAGATTGCCGTCACAGGTGGCATCGAACTCACCATAGATCGCATCGAGTCGCTTGACATCGAGCGCATCGAGCAGATCGAGGAGCCGGGTGCTGAAGGCGAGACGGCGGCCGTTGTAGCGGGCACGCTCGACATTGCGCGAGTGCAGTGCCAGCGCTGCCTCGTCGGGCTCGCGGGTGGCCAGCATCAGGATGTGGAGATTGGTTCGGTGCAGGGCCATGCGTTGCACCGGATCGGTGGCCTTGCGCCAGACCTGCAGGGGCGGATGATTGCGCGGCACGCCAAGCGAGGCCGCCCCCACCAGGATGAGCTGACCGACCCGACCCGGGCGATGATGGGCAATCAGGGTGCCGACCATCGCTCCAAAGGAAAAGCCGGCGATGTCGATCGGCTTCGAAAACAGCTGATCGAGACCGTCGGCGGTGATCTGCGCGATCTCATCGACCTGCCCGGGAGCCGGCACATCACCGGAATCGCCGAATGACGGAAAGTCGGGGCACCAGATCTCGCGATGTTGCGACAGCGTCCCGATGTTGGCCGCCCAGTGCTCCCAGCTGCCTCCCCCGCCGTGAAACAGCGCCAGCGGCTTGCCCTCGCCCCAGCGACGCCAGACCATCTGACCGTCGCCACAGGAGGTGTACTCGATGCGGGCCGACTCGCGCAGCGAATCGACCGCGGCCTGAAGATCGGCTGCCGGCATCGCGCTCAGAGACCGCCGTTGACGACCAGCGTCTGGCCACTGACGTAGTCGCTGTCGGGGCTGCAAAAAAGATAGACCGAGCCGGCAGCTTCTTCGGGCGTACCGCCACGACCCAGCGGAATCATCTGCGACATTGCAGCAATGCGCCCGGCCTGTACGCCGATCTTGACTTCGCGACCCTGCATCTCGATCGTCCCGGCCTCGCCTTCCTGCAAGGGCTTGGTCAGGCGGGTCTGGATATAGCCGAAGGCCACCGAATTGACCGTCACATGGTAGCGGCCCCATTCCTTGGCCAGCGTGCGGCTCAGCCCGGTGATGCCGGCCTTGGCCGCCGAATAATTCGACTGGCCGGCATTGCCGTTGACACCCGAAGTCGAGGAAATATTGACCACCTTGCGAACGATGCGCTGGCCGGCGGCGGTCTCGCGCTCGACCGCGGGCTTGAGGTGCGCAAAAAACGCGCGCAGGATCCGGAACGGCGCCTTCAGATGGACATCGAGAATCGCATCCCATTGCTCGTCGGTCATCTTCTGAATGACGCTGTCCCAGGTGTAGCCGGCGTTGTTCACCACGATATGGGCATCGCCAAAGGTCTCGACCGCGGTCTTCACGATGCGCTCGCCGAAGTCGACTGCAGCGACGTCACCGTTGCAGGCGACCGCCTCACTGCCTGCTTCGCGAATCAGCGCGATGGTCTCGAGCGCCGGTGCCTCGTCGATGTCGTTGACCACGATCTTTGCGCCGGCCCGCGCCAGTCTGAGCGCGATCTGCTGACCGATGCCGCGACCCGATCCGGTGACGATGGCCACGCGGCCGTCGAGTTGTCCCATGCCAAGCTCCTGTCGGAAAAATTCGGGTGGATTGAAAGTGGTCGAAGGACCGACACTGTGCGACCATTCTAAGGTAAGAACGACATTCGCCAGGCCGAACGTCGGCACACCATCCCAGTCAACAGCATCGAGCGAGACACCATGACCCGAACCCTCTTCGAAGAAGAACACGAGCTCTTTCGCGAACAGGTTCGCCGCTTCGCCGAACGCGAAGTCGCGCCGCACTTTCGCGACTGGGAAAAAGCCGGCATCACCCCTAAGGCGTTCTGGCGCAAGGCAGGCGAGGCCGGTGTGCTGTGCACCACCATCCCGACCGATTACGGCGGTGGCGGCGGCAGTTTTCTGCATGCCTGCGTGGTCACTGAAGAGATGGCCCGCGTGGGTGCAAGCACCGGCATCCCGGTGCATTCCGACATGGTCTCGCCCTATCTGATGCACTACGGCAGCGAAGCGCTCAAGCAGCATCTGCTGCCGAGATTGTGCCGCGGCGAGATCATCGCCTCGATTGGCATGACCGAACCCGGCACCGGCAGCGACCTGAAAAGCATCCGTACGAGCGCGGTGCGCGATGGCGACCATTGGGTCATCTCCGGCCAGAAGGTCTGGATCACCAACGGCGCCAATTGCGGCGTGGTGCTGGTGGCCTGCAAGACCAATCCGGCGGCCGGCGCCAAGGGCGTCTCGCTGATTGCGGTCGAGGCCGACACGCCTGGCTTTTCCAAGGGTCAGCCAATGGACAAGATCGGCCTGAAAGCGCAGGACACCGCCGAACTCTTTTTCGACAATGTGCGGGTGCCGATCGGCAACCTGGTGGGCGAGGAAGGCCGCGGATTCGTCTATCTGATGCAGCAACTGCCCCAGGAGCGGCTGGTGATCGCGGTGCGATCGTGCGCGATCCTCGAAGCCAATCTGGAAGCGACCGTCAAATACGTGCGCGAGCGCAAGGTCTTTGGTGCGCCGATCGCCGAGTTCCAGAACACCAAGTTCAAACTCGCCGAAGCCAAGGCCTACATCACGATGCTGCGCAGCTTCGTGGACGACTGCATCACCGAACACATCAACGGCGGCATCACCAGCGAAAAGGCCGCCATGGCCAAGCTCACCTCGACCGAGCTGCTTGGCCGCTACCTCGACGAATTCCTGCAGCTGCACGGCGGCTATGGCTACTCGAACGAATACGGCATCGGGCGAGCCTGGGTCGATGCACGCGTGACCCGCATCGCCGGTGGCACCTCCGAGGTCTGCAAGGACATCATCAGCCGCGGGCTCTGAGCATGATCAGCGGCGTGGCCAACACCCGGGTCGGCGAGATCGCCGGCTCAAGCTGCATGAGCCTGCATGAAGAGGCCGCGCGCGGCGCGCTCGATGACGCCGGCCTGCAGTGGTCTGACATTGATGGCGTGCTGTGCGCCTATTCGCTGGCCGAGCCGCATCCGATGCTGGCCTCGGCGTTTTGCGAATTCGTCGGCATCCATCCCAATGTGTGCACTGCCCTGCAGTCAGGCGGCACCACCGCCTGCATCATGGTGATGCTCGCCGAGTCGCTGGTGGCCACCGGCCAGTGCCGCCATGTGCTGTGCGTGACCGGCGACAACCGCGCCACCGGCATGTCCCGCGACGGGGCGGTGGCAGCACTCGCCGAATTCGGCCATGCGCAGTTCGAGCGTCCTTATGGCATCGGCATTCCGCCGGCCTATGGCCTGGTCGCGCAGCGCTACCTGCATGAATACGGCGCCACCCTTGAGCAGCTGGCGGCGATCTCGGTCGAACACCGTCGCCATGCCGCCCGCCATCCCGATGCCCACAAGCGCGAGCCGATCAGCCTCGACGATGTGATGCGCTCGCGGGTGATCAGTTCGCCGCTGCGCCTGCTCGACTGCTGCCTGGTGTCGGACGGGGGTGCCGCCGTGATCGTGAGCGCAGCCGATGCCGGACGCGACACGCGCGCGCCGCTGAAAGTGCTTGGCATGGGTCAGGGCCACACCCACGAGCACATCGTGGCTGCACCCAGCCTGACCGATTTCGGCTGCAAGCAGTCCTCGCAGCGCGCCTTTGCGCAGGCCGGACTCAAGCCCTCGGACATCGATGTCGCCCAGATCTACGATTCGTTCACCATCACTCTGCTGGTCGAACTCGAATCAATGGGATTTTTCGAGCGCGGGCAGGCCGGCGTCGCGGCACTCGCCGGAGAACTCGGTCTGGGCGGCAAGCTGCCCTGCAATACCCACGGCGGCCTGCTGTCATTTGGACACTCAGGTGCGGCCGGCGGCATGTTCCATATTGTCGAAGCGGTTCGCCAGTTGCGCGGCGAAGCCGACGCCAGGCAGGTCAAAGACGCGCAAACCGCCTTCGTTCATGGCGACGGCGGCATCCTGTCGGCGCACTGCTCACTCATCCTGGGACGCTCATGACGCCCGCCAAACCGCTTCCCAAGCCCACCGCCGAAACCCTGCCCTTCTGGCAGGCGGCAGCGCAGGGAAAACTTTTTTTCCAGCGCTGTACTGCCTGCGCCCGTGCCCAGTTTCCGCCGGCCAGGCATTGCCCTGCCTGCGGCAATCGCGCGCTGCAATGGCAGGAGTCGGCAGCCAACGGCAGCATCCACTCGCACACCACCGTGCATCGTGCGCCCACCGCCGCATTCAAGGACGATGTGCCCTATGTGATCGCGCTGATTGATCTGGACGAGGGCTTTCGCATGATGATGAACTGGCGCGGTAATGACCCGGCCACCGCCAAAATCGGTGATCGGGTCCGCGTGGTCTTCGAGGCCAATGCCTCACCCTGGCCACTGCCGCAGGCCATACCGGATCAAACCGAATGAACGCGCCCCGCGCCTTATCGCCCCCGAAACTGGTGGGCGCCCTGGTGAGCGGACTGGGGGTGCTGCGCTACCTGGCTCGCAACCGCGGGCCGACCGGGGTCACACGCATCGCCCGTGACCTGGACCTGAATGCCAGCACCTGCTTCAACCTGCTGCGCACCCTGGTGCATGAGGGGCTGGTGACTTTCGACGACGAAACCAAGTCTTATGCGATCGGGCTTGGCGTCGTCGAACTCGCCCAGGGGGCGCTCGATCGCGCCTCACTCGTTAAACTCGTCGAGCCCCATCTCAATGAGATCGCGGTGCGCCATGAGGTGACCGTGGTCATGTGGCAGACACTCAACACCGAGCGAATGACGCTGGTGCATGTCTCCGAGAACCACAATGCAATCCGGGTGCAGATGACAGTGGGCACGCGCATACCGACCTTCGCCGGCGCATCAGGCCGCTGCATGGCCGCCTTTAACGGCATGACAAAAACCGAGATCCGCAGCCGCTTCGGCGCCCTGCGCTGGGACAGCGCGCCGAGCTTCGAGGAGTACTGGGCGTCGGTCGTGAAAACCCGTGAGCGCGGCTATGCCATTGATGACGGGCAATACCAGCGCGGTGCAACGATCCTGGCCGTGCCGGTTTTTGATCCGAGTCGCAAACCGACCATGACGATCGGTGGCGCGTCCTTCAGCGCCCAGCTCGATGCTGCCCGCATCAAGGCACTGGCAGGCGATCTGGGCGCGCTGGCCGAGCGGGTGACCCGGGCGCTGTCTGGCGGGGCGGCCGCTGCCTGAGTCACTGCCTCAGTTGGATATGGGTTGCCACATGAGTTGCCACATAAGCCGCCGACCCATGCGCACAGGGATCAGACGTCGTTGGCGACCTTGAGCACCAGCTTGCCGAAGTTTTCGCCCGAAAACAGCTTAAGCAGCGTCTCGGGGAAATGGTCGATGCCCTCGACGATGTCCTCGCGAGAGATGAACTTTCCCTGCGCCATCCAGCCGGCAATCTCGCGGACTGCCTCGGGATAGCGTTTTGCGTAATCGAAGACCACGATGCCTTCCATGCGGGCGCGATTGACCAGCAGCGACAGATAGTTTGAAGGCCCCTTGACCGGTGCGGTGGCGTTGTATTGGGAGATCGCGCCGCAGATCACGATGCGCGCCTTCATATTGATGCGGGTGAGCACGGTATCGAGGATGTCGCCACCGACATTGTCAAAGTAGACATCAACCCCCTTGGGGCAATGCGCCTTGAGCCCGTCACGCACACTGCCGGCCTTGTAGTCGATACAGGCATCGAAGCCAAGCTCTTTGACGACGAACTCGCATTTGGCCGCGCCGCCGGCAATGCCGACCACACGGCATCCCTTGATTCGGGCCACCTGGCCGACGGTCTGGCCGACCGCGCCGGCCGCACCTGAAACGACCACGGTCTCGCCGGCCTTGGGCTGGCCGACATCGAGCAGACCGAAATAGGCGGTCATGCCCGGCATGCCGAGTGCATTGAGCCATTTTGGCAGCGGCGCCATGCCAGGGTCGATGCGTGACAGCCCGGTCAACGCCAGTGCCTTCGCCTCGATCGCACAGAACTGCTGCACCCCGAGCATGCCGCTCACATGGTCGCCCACTGCAAAGGCCGGGGTATCGGAGGCGATGATGCGGCCGACGCCACCGGCACGCATGACATCACCGATGCCGACCGCCTCGATATAGCTGCGTCCCTCGTTCATCCAGCCGCGCATCGCCGGATCGAGCGAGAGCATGAGGTTTTTGACGAGAACGCCGCCAGGCGGCAGCGCCGGCATCGGCGCATCGGCGATCTGCCAGTTGGCAGACGTGGGCAGTCCGGTCGGCCTCGATGCAAGCAGGACGCGGCGATTGAGTGTGGTGGTGGTCGTCATGAGCAACTCTCTTGAAAAAAGTTTTTTAAATTTGAAGTCGACTCACCAGTTCGGCGATCGCTTCTCGATGAAGGCCGATACGCCCTCCAAGGCGCTGTCATCCATCATGTTGCAGGCCATGGTCTGACCAGCCAGCTGATAGGCCGCCTCGGAACCCATCTCGAGCTGTCGATAAAACAGGCCTTTCCCGGCCGCGATGGCTTCACGAGGCTTGGAGACGATGCGTGCAAGCAGGGCCTCGATCGTCGCATCGAGCTCGGCAGGTGGCACGCAGTCATTGATCAGACCGTCGTCGCGCGCCCGTGCCGCGTCGATGAAATCACCGGTCAGCAGCATTTTCATGGCTGCCTTGCGCGAGAGATTGCGCGACAAAGGCACCGCAGGCGTCGAACAGAACAGACCGAGATTGACACCCGACACCGCAAAGCGGGCATCGTCAGCGGCCACGGCCAGGTCGCAGGCGGCCACGAGCTGACAGCCTGCGGCAGTCGCCAGGCCCTGCACCCGGGCGATCACAGGCTGCGGCATGCGCTGCAGCGTCATCATCATGCGGCTGCAACGCGCAAAGAGTTGCTGATAACTTGACAACTGGGGCGCGGCGCGCATCTCGCGAAGATCGTGTCCGGCGCAAAAAGCCTTGCCTCGTGCAGCGATCACCACCGCTCTGACCGCGTCATCCCGCGCAATTGAATCGAGCTGAGCTTGAAGCGCGATCAGCAGTTCCTCTGACAGGGCGTTGTAGGCCGACGGGCGATTGAGCCACAGCCAAGCCACCGGCCCCCGATCGATGCGATCGAGCACTTCGTCGCTCGGCGCATGCGCCATGCTGTCGGAGGCCGCCAGTGAATGCCCGGTTGCCGCTGATTGACTGGCCATCGGAGTCTCCTGTTAAGGGGGTCGCGAAAGCGCCCCGGTTGCAGCAAAGACACCACAGGAACTGACGTGATGCCGCGATTTCTGCCGACCATCGGGCGACGGTCGGTGGTGTTCAAACCCTAGATTACACTGCGCTCCAAAGGATGAACCGCAATGCTCGAACGTATTCAGGCTGTCGCCGCCCAGGTCGGCAGCGTCGTGGTCGGCAAGCAACCGCAGATCCGCCTGGCGCTTGCGTGCCTGCTGGCACGTGGCCACCTGCTCATCGAAGACCTGCCAGGCGTCGGCAAGACCACGCTTGCGCAGGCGCTGTCGATTTCGCTCGGACTGGCCTTCAAGCGGGTGCAGTTCACCAATGACCTGCTGCCCGCCGACATCGTCGGCGTGTCGGTCTTCGAGCGCGACAACAACCGCTTCACCTTCCATCCCGGCCCGGTGTTCTCTCAGGTGCTGCTCGCCGACGAGATCAATCGCGCCTCGCCCAAGACGCAAAGCGCGCTGCTCGAGGCAATGGAAGAAAGACAGGTCTCGATCGACGGCGCCCCGCGCCGCCTGCCCGATCCTTTCTTCGTGATTGCTACCCAGAACCCGCAGGATCAGATCGGCACCTTTCCCTTGCCCGAGTCGCAACTCGACCGCTTCCTGATGTGCATCGAGCTCGGCTACCCCGACCCGAAAGCCGAGCGAACCCTGCTCGAAGGTCATGACCGCCGCGAACTGCTGGCGTCGCTCACGCCCAGGATGACCTCAAGCGAACTGGTCGATGCACAAGCCTCGCTCAAACTGATCCGGACCGCGCCGGCGCTGCTCGACTATGTCCAGAACCTGCTGACCTACAGCCGGCGCTCGCCGCTCTTTTCCGAAGGACTGAGTCCGCGTGCCGGCCTGGCACTGCTGCAGGCGGCGCGTGCCTGGGCCTTGCTCGACGGGCGCAACCATGTGCTGCCCGATGATGTGCAGGCGGTGCTGACCGCGGTTGCGGGTCATCGCCTGAAGCCGGCCAAGGGCGCCGCAACAAGCCATCGGGCCCGCGCCGAGATGGTCGCCGAGCTGTCGAAGTCGGTGGGCGTGCCCTGAGCGGCGCAGGCTGATTCGCGATGCTCGCAGCCGCCATGAACTGGGTCGAGCGGATCGCGCCAGTGATCCGGATTGCACGGGGCCCGCACAGCGGGGACCTGCGCCTTGACCGCCGCAAGATCTTCATTCTGCCGACCCGTGCCGGACTGATGTTCGGTGTGCTCCTGATCATCATGCTGCTGACCTCGGTCAACTATGCGCTGTCACTCGGCTATGCGCTGACCTTCCTGCTGATCGGGGTGGGCCTGGTCTCGATGCTGCACACCTGGCGAAACCTGCTCGGCCTGACCCTGCGGGCCGGTCGCGCCGAACCGGTCCATGCCGGCGAACTCGCCGAGCTCGGCCTCATCCTGCAAAACCCCAGGGGCCGGGCACGCTATGCGATCGAACTGACCGTACCCGGCAATGCGCAGTCGACCCTGATCGACGTGGCGGCCGGCGTCGATCAGCTGATCGACGTGGCCTTGCCCACCGATCGACGCGGCTGGCAGACCGCCCCGCGCATGCGACTGTCGACCCGCTGGCCGCTCGGCTTGTGGCAGGCCTGGGCCTGGTGGCATCCCCAGGTCCGGATGCTGGTCCTGCCCCGGCTCGAAACACCGGCAGCACCGCTTCCCGAATCGAGTTCGACCGGCAATGAATTCAACGGGCGCGGGCGCGGTGAAGATGATTTCTCGGCAATCCGCGCCTTTCGTGAGGGCGACTCGACGCGACGTCTGGCCTGGAAGGCCATGGCGCGAAGCGGACGGGACGATCTGCTGGTCCTCGAATTCGAGGGCGGCGGCGGCGGGCAGTTATGGCTCGAGTGGTCGGCCATGTCGGCAGCGCTGGCGGCCGAAGATCGCCTCTCGCGCATGGCCCGCTGGGTGGTCGATGCCGAGTCGGCCGGCCTGAGCTACGGACTGAAGCTGAACTCGGTCACCATCGATCGCGCCTCGGGCGCAAGTCATCGCGCCGAATGCCTGCAGGCCCTCGCGCTGGCACAGGTCTGAGCCAGGGCAAGCCAATGGCAGGTTTTCGCGACCGGGGCGTGATGTTTTCGATGCGGGTGATGGGTGGCACGCTCGGTGGCGTCTGGGAGCGTGAGCGGCGCGACACGCTCTTCCTGCTGGGAGCGATCGCCCTCGCTGTCGCACCGCAACTCTTTTATCTGCCGCTGTGGTGCGCGGCCGGTTTTTGTGTGCTTTTCCTGTGGCGCACAGGCCTGGTCTTTTCGGGCCGACCGCTTCCGGGCAGGCTGATGAGCCTCGCAGCTGCGGCCGCCTGCACCGCCGGCGTCCTGGCCCAATACGGCACCTTGTTCGGACGCGAGGCGGGCGTCGCGCTGCTGGTGCTGTTCCTGGGGCTCAAGCTGATGGAGATTCGAGCCAGACGCGATCACTTCGTGGTGGTTTTCCTGTGCTTTTTCGTCCTGGTGACCGGCTTTTTCGAGTCGCAATCGATCTTTTCAGCTGCCGCCAGCCTGCTCGCGGTGGTGGGGCTGCTGGCCACCCTGCTCACCATGCAGTTCGGCCAACGCGAGGTCAGCCTGCGCCGACGGCTGACGACGGTCGGCGTAATACTGCTGCAGGCACTGCCGCTGGCAGCCGCGCTGTTCGTGCTCTTTCCCCGGATCAATGGGCCTTTGTGGGGATTGCCCAGCGATGCCCATTCAGGCAGCACCGGCATGTCGGACACCATGTCGCCCGGACAGATTTCCGATCTGGCCAACAACGACGACGTGGCTTTTCGGGTGCAGTTTGAAGGACGCGCGCCGGCACAGTCGCAGATGTACTGGCGCGGCCCGACACTCGGCCATTTCGATGGCAAGGTCTGGCGGGCGGTGCGCGCCGACATCGGCCCCCGCCCGGCAGCACAAGCCACCCTGCCCGAAGGCGGGACAGCGCTCCACTACCGGACCACGCTTGAGCCGCATTCAGGACGATGGCTCTTCGCACTCGACGTACCGGCCTCGGTACCGAACGCATCCGACCTTGCGGTCTCGGTGTCGCCGGATTTCGACATGCTCGCCGCCGACCCGCTGACGACGCGGACCCGTTTCAATGCGAGCGCTCGCCTCGATGCCTCAATCGGCTTGAACGAAACCCCGCTGTCCCTGCAGAACTGGCTGCAGTTGCCGCCCGGATATCATCGCCGCACGCTCGAGCTTGCCTCGCGCTGGCGCAATGAAGAGACCGACAACGGCGCGCTGGTCAAACGGGCCCTGTCGATGTTTCGTGAGGCCGATTTTCGTTACACGCTCACGCCGCCGCTGCTCGAGGACAATTCGGTCGACCGGTTTCTGTTCGAGACCCGAGCCGGCTTTTGCGAACACTATGCAAGCGCTTTTGTCGTGCTGATGCGGGCGCTCGACATCCCTGCCCGCGTGGTCACCGGCTATCAGGGCGGCGAAGCAAATCCGGCCGACGACTACTGGATCGTGCGGCAGTCCGATGCCCATGCCTGGGCTGAAGTCTGGCTCGCGGGCAAGGGCTGGGTGCGGATCGATCCGACCAATTCTGTCGCGCCCGAGCGGATCGAGAAGGGATCAGCCGCCCTGAACCGGCAGCGCGGCATTGCCAATGATGGCCTGCCCAGCCTGGCCGATCTCGCCCTCTATCGTCAGTTGCGATTTTCGATTGACGCTTTCTCTCACGGCTGGAACCAATGGGTCCTGAGCTACGACCGCAGCCGCCAGAAGTCTCTGCTGAGCAGCATCGGGCTCGATTCGACCCAGCCTCAGGAAATCGCCGCGGCATTGGGCGTCGTTCTGGCGCTGGTGATCGCGGGCGTTGCACTGACCACCCTGCGACCACAGATCAAGCGCGATGCAGTCGAGTCGGCTTACGACATCTTCTGCGCGCGGGTGGCCGCGATCGGTGCGCCCCGCCTGCAGGCCGAAACCGCCAGCCGATACCTCGAGCGCATCGATCCACTGCTGGAGCCCGACGATGCCGATCTCGCGCGGGAGATCGTCCAGACCTATTCGCAGCTGCGGTACGATCCGGACACCTCCTCACCTGAACGGGTCCGAGACCTGCAACGCCTGGTCAAGGCCTTCAAACCCTGATGCAAGAATTCTGCGCGGCACGCCGCTGGCTTGCCGCTCTGATCCTGGTTCTCCCGGTTTGCACGCTGCAGGCTGCACCGTCTGCGACCGGCGGCTGGGCGAGCCGCCCGGAAGTGGTCGAGTTCGTTCGCGAGATGGTCGACAAACATGGCTTCGACCCGGCCGGTCTGAACGATGTCTTCGAACGCACCCGCGCCGCCGACGTCGCGCTCAAGCTGATGGCTCCGCCGCCCGTGACCAGCAAGCGCTCCTGGTCGGCCTACCGAGCCCGTTTCGTCGAACCGGTGCGGATTCGCGAGGGCCTGCGCTTCTGGCGCGAGCAGGCTGACCCGATCCGACGCGCCGCCGAGCGCTTTGGCGTACCGCAGGAGATCATCGTTGCCATCATCGGTGTCGAAACCGTCTATGGCCGCAACACCGGCGATTTCAGGGTCATGGACGCGCTCACGACCCTGGCCTTCGACTACCCGCGCCGCGCGCCCTTCTTTCGGGAGGAGCTCGAGCAGTTCCTGCTGCTCAGCCGGGATGCCGCGGTCGATCCGCTGACCTGGCGCGGCTCCTATGCCGGTGCCATCGGCCTGCCGCAGTTCATGCCCGGCAGCATTCGTCGCCATGCAATCGATTTCGACGGCGACGGCCGTATCGACCTGCGGGCAAGCACAAGCGACGCGGTTGGCAGCGTCGCGCGCTTTCTGTTCAATCACGGCTGGCGAGCGGGTGAGCCGACGCACTTTCAGGCGCTCGTGGATGATGAGGCGCGCGCACGACCGGCGGTCGAGGCGGGCGTGCCGCCCAAGCTGAGCCTGGCCGACCTTGCCGCACTCGGCGTGAGCAGCCCGCAATCGATTGCCGGCACCGATCTGCTGTCACTGATCGATTTGCCGGACGGCGACAAGCCCACCCAGTATGTGCTGGGCACGAACAACTTCTTTGTGATAACCCGCTACAACCGATCCTATTTCTATGCCATGTCGGTGATCGACCTGGCACGGGCGCTCAAGGACGCGGCCAATGCGCCGGCTCAGCCGGGAAAAAGACCGGTCGAGAGATAGCGGTCACCGCGATCGCACACAATGAACACAATCGTGGCGTTGTCGACTTCCTGGGCGACGCGAAGCGCGATGCAACAGGCGCCTGCTGCAGACGGACCGCAGAAGATCCCTTCTTCGGCGGCAAGCCGTCGGGCCATCCCCTCGGCATCGGCCTGCGAAACGAACTCGATCCGATCGACCATGGCATGCTGGTAAATCTTGGGCAGGTAGGCCTCGGGCCACTTGCGAATCCCGGCGATCGATGACCCTTCATCGGGCTGGGCGCCGATGATCTGCACTTGCGGATTCTGCGACTTCAGATAACGCGAGACGCCGGTGATCGTGCCGGTCGTGCCCATGGCCGAAACGAAATGCGTGACCTGGCCGGCGGTGTCCTGCCAGATCTCCGGGCCGGTGGTCTCAAAATGCGCCGCCCAGTTGTCGTCGTTGGAAAACTGATCCAGCACCCGCCCCTTGCCCTCGGCCTGCATCGCGTCGGCCAGATCGCGCGCATGTTCCATCCCCTGCTCTTTGCTCACCAGGACGAGTTCGGCGCCGAAGGCCTTCATAGTCTGACGCCGCTCGACCGAAAGGTTGTCCGGCATGATCAGGACCATGCGATAGCCCTTGATGGCCGCCGCCATGGCCAGCGCAATGCCGGTATTGCCTGAGGTCGCCTCGATCAGGGTGTCGCCGGGACGGATCTCGCCGCGCGCCTCGGCCCGGGCGATCATCGCAATCGCCGGCCGATCCTTGACCGAGCCGGCCGGATTATCACCTTCGAGCTTGCCGAGGATCACATTGCCGCGACGCGCCTGGGCCTCACCCGGAATGCGCTGCAGGCGAACCAGCGGCGTACGGCCGATCACGGCATCGATGGTGGGATAGTGCTGTCGTGCGGGTGTGTTCATCGGACGGTCGCCAATTTGAGGATGCCGGGCAGATCGGAATTCAGGATCGAGTCACGCAGCGCATCGATGGCTGCGAGTCGGGTGAAGCTGCGCCGCCAGGCCAGCACCACCCGGCGGGTCGGCGGCGGCGGCGCGAAAGGCACATAGGAGAGCAGGCCATCATCGCGGGCCTTGCCTGCCAGCACGGCGGCCGGCTGCGAGAGCCAGGGCAACACCGTGATGCCGATGCCCGAGGCAACCATGTGCCGGATGGTTTCGAGCGACGAGCCCTCGAAGGTCTTCTGGATGCCGCCGCTGGCCTGCGAGTAGCGCGACAGCTCGGGGCAGACCTCGAGCACCTGATCGCGAAAGCAGTGGCCCGCGCCCAGCAGCAGCATGGTCTGCTGCTTGAGTTCGACCGAGGAGATCGACTCGCGCTGCGCCCAGGGATGAGCGCAGGGTACGGCCACGACGAAAGGCTCTTCATAGAGCGGGCAGCTGTCAAAGCCCTGGTCGGGGAAGGGCTCGGCCATGATCGCGGCATCGATGTCGCCCTGACGCAGCAGCTCGATCAGCCTGACCGTGAAGTTTTCCTGCAGCAGCAGCGGCATCTGCGGGGCGTCGCTGATGATGCGGGGCATCACCAGCGGCAGCAGATAAGGGCCGATGGTGTAGATGATGCCCAGACGCAGCGCACCGGCGAGCGGATCGACCCCATGACGGGCGATTTCGCGGAGGGCGCCGGTTTCGTCAAGCACGCGCTGCGCCTGCTCCACCACCTGCCGGCCGACAGGCGTCACGCTGACCTCGATGCCACCGCGCTCGAAGAGCATCACACCAAGCTCCTGCTCGAGCTTGCGCACGCCGACCGAGAGCGTCGGCTGGCTAACATGGCAAGCCTCGGCGGCCCGTCCGAAATGCAGTTCTCGAGCGACCGCGACGATGTACTTGAGTTCGGTCAGCGTCATGCGCCAAATTCTAGCAGCGGCAGGCCCGGGCACCGGCGTGCGATCATCAGGGCGCAATACGCCAGCCCACCAACCCGCCCCACCCCAACCTCAGCCTGCCATGCCGACCATCCCTTATCTGCCTGTTGATCTTGCCGAGCCGCGCGAGATCGTCGATGTCATTCGCGCCCGCCGCGGCGGCACGCTTGAGCATCTCGACCGGATCCTGCTGCATTGCCCGCCGGTCGCTGCCGGCTGGAACACCATGCTCGGCTCGGTGCGCCGTGACATGACCCTGAGCCCGAAGCTGCGCGAACTCGCGATGTGCGCGGTGGCCATGCTCAACCAGGCCGAGTACGAATGGTTTCACCACGCACCGCTGCTCATCGAGGCGGGTGCCACGCCGGCGCAGATGGCCGCGCTTCGCGACCCGATCGCCGCCCTGAAAACCGAAGGCCTCTTCGATGCCGCCGAGCGCGCTGCACTGGCGCTCACCATCGAGATGACACGCACCGTCAAAGTCAGCCCCGAGACCATGGCCGCAGTCAAAGCGGTCCTGCCCAACGACCGGCAAGTGTTCGAACTGGTGATGACGATCGCGGCCTACAATATGGTCTCGCGCATCCTGGTGGCGACCGGCATCGAAATCGAGTGATTCCAGGCGGCTGATCAGCGTCGGCAAACGACGCTCTCGGCCTCAGGCTTTCAGGAACTCTTCACGACCCGCCAGCCAGCGGGCCAGATGCGCGTCGACCTGCTCAGGGGGGCCGGCGAGCATCGCATCGGCTTCGATGCGCGCCTGATCGACCAGGTCGGCATCACGGTCGAGGTCGGCAAATCGCAGCAGGGCCAGCCCCGACTGCCGTGCACCCAGGAACTCACCCGGACCGCGCAGCAGCAGATCGCGGCGGGCGACCTCGAAGCCGTCGGTGGTCTCGTACATGGTCTTGAGCCGTTCTCGGGCATTGGCCGACAGCGGCGGCCGATAAAGCAGCACGCACACGCTTTGCGCACTGCCGCGCCCGACCCGCCCGCGCAGCTGGTGCAGCTGCGACAGACCGAAGCGCTCGGCATGCTCGATCACCATCAGCGAGGCATTGGGCACATCCACACCGACCTCGATCACGGTAGTGGCCACCAGCAGATCGATCTCGCCGCGCACGAAGGCGTCCATGGTCGCGGCCTTCTCGGCCGCCGGCAACCGGCCATGGATCAGCCCGACACGCAAATTGTCGAGCTCGGCCGACAGCGATTCGAAGGCATCGATCGCGGTCTGCAGATCGAGGGTTTCGAACTCTTCAATCAGCGGGCAGACCCAGTAGACCTGCCGGCCCAGCGCCACCGCAGCCCGAACTCGCTCGACCACTTCGGCATGACGCGACTGGGTGACCAGCTTGGTGATCACCGGCGTGCGGCCCGGGGGCAGCTCGTCGATCACCGAGACATCCAGGTCGGCGTAATAGCTCATGGCGAGCGTGCGCGGGATCGGTGTTGCGCTCATCATCAACTGGTGCGGCAATTCATCGCCGCGGGTGGCCCGCAGGGCCAGGCGCTGTGCGACACCGAAGCGATGCTGTTCGTCGACGATTGCCAGCCCGAGGGTCGGCAACTCGACTGAGTCTTCGACCAGCGCATGCGTGCCGACCAGCAGATCGACCTCGCCGGCCGCAGCCTGGGCCCGTACCTTCTTTTTGGCCGAAGCAGTGAGCGAGCCCGCCAGCCAGGCCACCCGCACACCCAGCGGCTCAAGCCAGGGGCCGAGCTTGCGAAAGTGCTGCTCGGCGAGGATTTCGGTGGGTGCCATCAGGGCGGCCTGCCGACCGCTGCCGATCGCCTGCATCGCCGCCAGCGCCGCCACCACGGTCTTGCCGCTGCCGACATCGCCCTGCAGCAGTCGGTTCATTGGCTCGGTGCCGTCGAGGTCGCGCGAAATCTCGCGCCAGGCGCGCTGCTGGGCGCCGGTGAGTGCAAAGGGCAGCGCGGCCAGCAGGCGCTGTGTCTGGGCATGGTCGGGCAGAGGCACCGCACGCTGATTGGCACGGGCGGCGCGTGCCCGCTTGAGTGACAGCTGCTGCGCGAGCAACTCCTCGAAGGCCAGTCGCCGGCAGGCCGGGTGCGAGCGGTCTTCGATTGCCGACAGGGGCGTCTCGGGCGGCGGCTGGTGCAGCAGACGCAGCGAAGGCATCAGCGCCGGCAGCCCAAGCCGCTCGGCGCATCCGGGGCGAAGCGTATCGGCCCAGTCGGTGCGGGCCAGCGCCTCGAGAATGCTGCGGCGCAGATCAGACTGACCGATGCCGGCCACGGTGGGATAAACCGGCGTGAGCGTTGCAGGCAGCCGATCGGCGCCACCCAGCATCCGATAACGGGGATGAACCATCTCCAGGCCAAACAGGCCTCCACGCACCTCGCCCATGGCACGCAGGCGGCGGCCGACCGCGAGTTGCGCGACCTGCGAGCCGTAGAAATTCAGAAAACGCAGGCCGATGCGGCCGCTGCCGTCGTCGAGTTCGACCTGCAGCATGCGCCGCGGTCGGGCAACGATCTCGTTGCTGCAGACCTCGCCGGCCACCTGCGCAGTCTCGCCGGGTGCCACGTCGGCAATTGCAACGATGCGGGTCTCGTCTTCGTAGCGCAGCGGCAGATGGAGCAGGAGGTCGGCTTCGGTGCGGATGCCGAGTCGCGCGAACTTGCCGAGGTCGGTCACCGCAAGCGAGGGATCAGGCCAGCACCATGACTGCTTCGGCCTCGAAGCGCGCGCCCCGTGGCAGGCTCGCCACGCCGACGGTCGAGCGTGCCGGATAGGGCTGCGCAAAGTAGGTTTGCATGATCTCGTTGGCCTTCGGAAAATCAGCCAGATCGGTCAGAAAAAGCGTGAGCTTGACCACGTCGGCGAGCGAGCCGCCGGCGGCCTCGGCCACCGCCCTCATGTTCTGGAAGGCGCGATGGACCTGCGCCTCGAAGCCGCCCTCGACCAGTTGGCCGCTCACCGGATCGAGCGCGATCTGGCCCGACAGATAGACCGTGTTGCCGACCCTGACAGCCTGCGAATAGGGGCCGATGGCGGCCGGGGCGCCGGCGCTCGAGATGATGGACTTGCTCATGGACGGACTCCGTAAGAGATCCGCCGATGTTAGCCCAAGCCAGCAGACCGGCCTCAGGCCGCCAGCGGTGCCCTGTGCAGCGCCGCCAGATCAATCTTGTAGAGCTGCGCAACGTTGTCACACAGGATCGCCTGACGCTGCTCGCCGCTCAGCACCTTCGACTGCTCGGCAAGCATCTCCTGCGACCACGGCCAGGTCGAATCCGAATGCGGAAAGTCGTTGGCCCACATCAGTCGGCGCCAGTTCATCTGATCGGCCGAACGGAAGGCCACCCAGTCATCCTGGAAGGTGGTGTAGATATGCTCGGAGAAGTACTCGCTTGGCAGCTTTTCCAGCTTGACGCCCGGCGCGAGCCAGTTGCGGTGACGCTTGTAGGCATGGTCCATGCGATAGAGGTAATGCGGCACCCAGCCGGCATCGGCCTCGACACACACCACCCGCAGGGCCGGATGGCGCTGGAAGACGCCACCGAAGATCAGCGTGCCCATGATGTCCTGGTTGCCGCGGATGATCGACAGGAAGCTGTTGATTCGCGGCCCGCGCACGGTGGCGTTGCCACGCGCGGTCAGGATGTGGAATGACAGCGGCAAGTCGAGCTCGATCGCCGCCTCCCACACCGGGTCGTAGATCGGCGAGTCGTAGTCCTCGAGCGCCGGATTGCCCGGCATCATCACGCCGCGCAGCCCGAGCGCCTTGATCGCCTTGAAGTCCTGAATCATCTCGGCAGGCGAGCGGCCGGCGGACTGTCCGCAGCCGAGCAGGCGGGTCGGATGTCGACTGCAGAAGTCGGCGATCCAGCGGTTGTAGGCGTCAAAGCAGGCCTTCTTGTAATCGAAGTCGGTGTGGTTGCACAGCAGCATGCCGACGGTGGGATAAATGACTTCGGCGGCCACGCCGTCACGGTCCTGATCGGCCATGCGGGCATCCGGATCCCAGCCGCCGCGGTGCAGGTCGCTGAATTTCACGCCGGTTTCGGTGATCTCCTCCGGCCGTTTGCCTGCCGCAGCCACCAGACCCAGATTGATCGGCCGCTTCATACCATCGATCTGGAAGGCGTCGCCCTGTCCTTCGATTGAAATGAGGCGGGGCGCCTTGTCGCGCCAGGCCCGGTCGATATGGGCGAGGTAGGTATCGGGCGCCTCGGTGATATGAGAATCGGCCGAGATGATCGGGTAGCTCATGGCGTCTCCTGTGTCTGATTGTGACCTCACTATATAGCGCCAGCGCCGAAAAGCGGGTTTCCCGTACCATCTCCTGCCCTCCTGCGCCGACACACCGCCATGTCCGATTCGACCCGCCAACGCCCGGACTCCCCGCCGATTCGCATTCGCGGGGCCCGCCAGCACAATCTGCGCAATCTCGATATCGACATTCCCACCGGCGAACTGGTGGTGGTCACCGGCGTATCGGGCTCGGGAAAGTCCTCGCTGGTCTTCGACACGCTCTATGCCGAGGGCCAGCGTCGCTATGTCGAGACCTTCTCGGCTTATGCGCGACAGTTCCTCGACCGTATGGACAAGCCGCAGGTCGACCGGATCGAGGGCGTGCCGCCGGCGATCGCCATCGATCAGACCAACCCGGTTCGCACCTCGCGCTCGACGGTCGGCACCATGACCGAGATGAACGACCACCTGAAGCTGCTCTTTGCGCGCGCCGCCCGCCTGCATTGCCGACGATGCAGCCGGCCGGTGGCCCGCGACACCGTGGCCAGCATCCGCGCCTCGGTAGCGCAGCGCGCCGCGCAGGCCGGCGACCCCCGGCTGGTGGTGAGCTTTCCGGTGCAGGTGCCGGGCAACTTCACCGAAGCCGAGATCGAGCAGCATCTGCTGGCTCAGGGCTATACCCGGGTGCATTCACGCACCCCTGGCACAGGCTCCCTTGGCCCGACCTTGAACGTGGTCCAGGATCGATTTCGGGTGGCCGGTGCCGATGAGGCGCGGGTGGCCGAGGCGATCGAAGCCGCGCTGCACCGGGGCAGCGGCCGACTCGCTGTGCATGTGCTGGCCGAGGACGGCAGCGACGCCAGCGAATGGCGCTACTCCACCGCACTGGCCTGCGCCGACTGCGGCATTGCCTATGCCGACCCGAGTCCGAGCCTGTTCTCCTTCAACTCGCCGATCGGCGCCTGCGAGACCTGCCGCGGCTTCGGACGCGTGATCGGTGTCGACCTCGGGCTGGTGATCCCTGACGCCTCGCGAAGCCTGGGCGGCGGCGCGGTCAAGCCCTGGCAGACCGAGAGTTTCAAGGAATGCCAGGCCGACATGGTCCGCTACGCCAAGTTGCGCGGCGTGGCGCTCGATATCGCCTGGCGGGATCTGCCGGAGGCGCATCGGCAATGGGTCATCGAGGGCGGCGACGACTGGACGGGCAACTTCAACAAGCAGTGGTACGGGATCCGGCGCTTTTTCGACTGGCTCGAATCCAAGGCCTACAAGATGCACATCCGGGTGCTGCTGTCGCGCTACCGGGCGTATACCCCCTGCACCGTCTGCCGAGGTGCCCGCCTGCGCCCCGACGCCCTGCTCTGGCGGATCGGTTCGGACGCAGACGCTGACGCGGTCTTCGATGCCGCCGACGATGGCGGCTCGCGCCCCGGCCGCTATCAGCGCTTTGCACCGGCCGGCACGCAGTGGTCGGACCCGCAGCTGCAGGCCCTTCCCGGTCTGTGCGTGCACGACGTCATGCTGCTGCCGATCGAGCGGGTCACCACGCTCTTTGGTCGCCTTGAGCTGCCAGCGCCGCTCGATGAGGCCACCCTGCTGCTGCTCACCGAAGTGCGCGCACGCCTGCGCTATCTGGCCGATGTTGGCCTCGCCTATCTCACCCTCGACCGGCAGTCACGGACGCTGTCCGGTGGCGAGGTCCAGCGCATCAACCTGACCACCGCGCTCGGCACCTCGCTGGTCAATACCCTCTTCGTGCTGGATGAGCCCAGCATCGGCCTGCATCCGCGCGACATGGGCCGGGTGATCGGCGTCATGAAGCGGCTGCGTGATGCCGGCAATTCGCTGGTGGTGGTCGAACACGATCCGCAGGTGATGTTTGCCGCCGACCGCATGCTCGACATCGGCCCGGGGCCGGGCGAGCGCGGCGGGCGCATCGTCTACTGGGGCGAGCCCGAGGGCCTGCGCCGAGCCGACACCCTCACTGGTGACTATCTCTCCGGGCGCAAATCGATCCCGGCCACGCAGCTCGCACCGATCACCGCGTCCACGCCGAAGCTGGTGCTCGAAGGCGCCACCGAGCACAACCTCAAGTCGGTGAATGTCGAGATTCCGCTTGGCCGGCTGGTCTGTCTGACTGGGGTCTCGGGCAGCGGCAAATCGACCCTGATGCAGGATGTGCTGCTGCCGGCGCTGCTCAAAGCCAAGGGCAAGCCGAGCGAGTCGCCCGGACGCCACGATCGCCTGCTCGGCGACGACTGGCTGGAAGACGTGGTCTTCGTCGACCAGTCGCCGATCGGCAAGACCACCCGTTCCAACCCGGTGAGCTATGTCGGCGCCTTCGATTCGATCCGCAAACGCTTTGCGGCAGCTGAGGTCTCACGCGAGCGCGGCTATACCGCCGGCACCTTCAGCTTCAATGCCGGCGACGGCCGCTGCCCGACCTGCGGCGGCAACGGCTTCGAGCATGTCGAGATGCAGTTTCTGTCCGACGTCTATTTGCGCTGCCCCGACTGCGACGGCCGGCGCTTTCGTCCCGAGATTCTGGAGGTTGCGATTGCCGGGCGCGGCGCCACCCGCTCGGTCGCCGATGTGCTCGAACTCACCGTGCACGAGGCGCTGGCCTTTTTTGCCGATGACTATGACATCGCCACCCGTCTGCAGCCGCTCGAAGATGTCGGCCTCGATTATCTGCGGCTCGGTCAGCCGGTGCCGACACTCTCTGGCGGCGAGGCACAGCGCCTGAAGCTCGCCGGCTTCCTGGCTGAGGCCGCCAGCAAAGGGCTGGACAAGGCCCGCGGCAAGCGCGGCACGCTGTTTCTCTTCGACGAGCCGACCACCGGCCTGCACTTCGACGATGTCGCCCGTCTGCTGCGCGCGCTGCGCAAGCTGCTCGCCGCCGGTCATTCATTGCTGGTGATCGAACACAACCTCGACGTGATCCGTGCCTCCGACTGGCTGATCGACCTCGGACCGGACGGCGGCGACGCCGGCGGTGAAGTGGTGGCGGTGGGCACACCACAGACCATCGCGGCGCACCCCCGCAGCGTGACCGGCCAATCGCTGCGCGAGTATCAGGTTCAGATGGCCGAGTCAGCCGCGATTGCTGCCGCGCCGGCCCGATCCGCCGCCAGTGGGTCGGCCCAGGCCGTGCTGCGCGCAGACGATGCCGGCGCAACGAGCGTCGCCACGGCGCATCGCATTGGCGATCCTGGCAGCGATACCGATTACGGCGTGCCGCTGCAGACACGCCTGCGCAACCGGGCGCGCGATGCGATCGTGGTGCACAACGCCCGCGAGCACAATCTGAAAAATGTCGATGTCGAAGTGCCGCGCAACCAGTTCACCGTGATCACCGGTGTCTCTGGCAGCGGCAAGTCGACGCTGGCCTTCGACGTCATCTTCGGTGAAGGCCAGCGCCGCTATCTCGAATCGCTCAATGCCTATGCCCGCCAGTTCGTGCAGCCGGCCTCGCGACCCGATGTCGACGGCGTCTTCGGGATTCCGCCGACGGTCGCAATCGAACAGCGCACCAGTCGCGGCGGGCGCAAGAGCACGGTGGCCACGCTCACCGAGATCTATCACTTCCTGCGACTGCTCTATGTGAAGCTCGGCACCCAGCACTGTCCGACCTGCGACAGCCGCATCGAGCCGCAGTCTTTTGACGCCATTGCCGCGCGCATCCTGCGCGAGCACCTCGGTGAGCGCATCGGGTTGCTGGCGCCGCTGGTGGTCGGTCGCAAGGGCATTTATACCGATCTCGCCAAATGGGCGGCGGCCAAGGGCTTCACCCATCTGCGCGTCGACGGCGCCTTCCTGCCGACCGGCAAGTGGCCGCGCATCGACCGCTATGCCGAGCACGACATCGACCTGCCGGTCGCCGATCTGGTGGTCTCGCCGCACCGCGAGCCCGAACTGCGCGACGCCTTGCGCTCGGCCCTGGCTTACGGCAAGGGGATCATCAAGGTCGCGACCGGTCTCGAATCGCTTGCAGCGGCCATCGATGCCGGCGACCCGACCGGCGCTCAGGCAGCGATCCACACCGCGATCCACTCCACCCAGCGCGCCTGCGGCACCTGCGGCACCAGCTTTGCCGAGCTCGACCCGCGCCTGTTCTCCTTCAACTCCAAGCACGGCTGGTGCACCGCGTGTCTGGGCGCAGGGCTTGAGACCATCGGCAAGATCCGCACCGACGAACTCACGCCCGGCATGGAAGGCGCGACCGATGCCGGCATCGAATACGGCAGCGCAGCCTGCCCATCGTGCGACGGGCTGCGGCTCAACCGTGTGGCGCTCGCGGTGCGACTTGAGGGCCAGTCGATTGCCGCCCTCACCGGCATGCCGGTCGATGCCACCCGGCGCTGGCTCGACGGCGTGGGCTTCGAGGGGCGCTCAGCCGAGATCGCCCGCGACATCCTGGCCGAGATCGGCTCACGTCTGCAGTTCCTGTCGGATGTCGGGCTCGGCTATCTGTCGCTGGCGCGCGCCGCACCCACCCTGTCGGGCGGTGAGGCGCAGCGCATCCGGCTGGCCGCCCAACTCGGCTCCAATTTGCAGGGCGTTTGCTATGTGCTCGACGAGCCCACGATCGGCCTGCATCCGCGCGACAACCAGGTACTGCTCGACACCCTGGTCGCCCTGCGCGACAAGGGCAATACCCTGCTGGTGGTCGAGCATGATGAAGACACCATCCGCCGCGCCGACAATGTGATCGACATCGGCCCGGGCGCCGGGCGCCTGGGCGGATACATCGTCGCCTCGGGCACGCATGCGGCGCTTGCCGCTCACCCCGACAGCCTCACCGGACGCTTTCTGGCGCATCCGCTGCAACATCCGCTGCAGCCGGCCCGGCCGGTTGCCGCCGATGGACCGGCGATCACCGTGCGCGGCGCGCGTCTGCACAACCTGCAGGGCTTCGATGCCCGGCTGCCTTTGGGGCGGCTCACCGTGGTCACCGGCGTGTCCGGGTCGGGCAAGTCGAGCTTTGCGCGCGATGTCGTGCTGGCCAACCTTTATGCGGTGGTCACCGCGCGCAACAGCGGTCGCGCCGGTGCCGACAAGGCGCTGTCGCTGCTGGCTGCGCCGATCGGCTGTGATGCGATCGAGGGGACCGAGCCGATCGGTCGGGTGCTCGAGGTGGATCAGACCCCGATCGGCAAGACACCGCGCTCCTGCCCGGCCACCTATGTCGGCTTCTGGGACGCGATCCGCAAGCTCTTTGCCGACACCACCGAGGCGCGGGTGCGCGGCTATGAGGCGGCACGGTTCTCGTTCAACACCGGCGCCGGCCGCTGCCCGGCCTGCGAAGGACAGGGCGTCAAGACCATCGAGATGAGTTTCCTGCCCGACGTGAAGGTGGTTTGCGATGTCTGCGCCGGTCAGCGCTTCAATCGCGAAACCCTGCAG
>CANKWX010000028.1 GCA_947487165.1 Burkholderiales bacterium | reverse complement strand
GCCAGCGTTGCGTTGGCGCCGAGTCGGGCCTTGTTGTCGGTGCCGTCGAGTTCGATCAGGATCTTGTCGACATAGGCCTGCTCGCTGGCGTCGAGGCCCATGATCGCCTCGGAAATCTCGGTGTTGATGTTTTCGACCGCACGCAGCACGCCTTTGCCGCCATAACGCGACGCATCACCATCTCGCAGCTCGATGGCCTCGCGCGAGCCGGTCGAGGCACCGGAGGGCACTGCAGCACGGCCCATCGTGCCTGATTCAAGCAGTACATCGCATTCAACCGTGGGGTTACCGCGGGAATCGATCACCTCACGTCCGATGATGTCGACAATCGTGCTCATTGGTTCAGATCCCTTCTACGATGATCATGTTGAAATGGTCGGTGGCACCGGCTCGCTTGCCGCGCGCCTCAAGATACAGGGCGGAGTCATAGAAGGCTTGCGCGGCCTCGAATGACTGAAAACGGATCACCACCACACGCGACGGCGACCAGTGACCCTCTAGCACTGCCTGGCGGCCGCCTCGCACGACGAACTCGCCTCCGGCAGCCGCGACCGCCGCCGGCGTGAGCGCCATGTACTGGCGGTATTGATCGGGGTCGCTGACTTTGACGTCGGCGATGACATAGGCAATGGTCATGACTGGGGGCTCACAAGAAAACCGGGTTGATCAGAGGCCATGCGATTGCTCAGCAAAGCCCTGGCGTTTGACCAGTGCATCGAGTTGGCACAGTGTCGCCAGCAACTCGGACAACTGCGGCAAGGGCCAGGCATTCGGCCCATCAGACAGGGCACGTGCCGGATCGGGATGGGTCTCCATGAAGATGCCGGCAATGCCGACCGCCACTGCCGCACGCGCCAGCACCGGCACGAATTCGCGTTGACCACCGGAAGACGTGCCCTGCCCGCCCGGCAATTGCACCGAGTGCGTGGCATCGAAAACCACCGGGCAGCCGGTCTCGCGCATGATCGCCAGACTGCGCATATCGGAGACCAGGTTGTTATAGCCGAATGACGCGCCACGCTCGCAGACCATGATGCAGTCGCCATCGAGCCCGGCTTCGATCGCGGCCTCGCGGGCCTTGTCGGCGACATTTTTCATGTCATGCGGCGCCAGAAACTGCCCCTTCTTGATATTGGCCGGTTTTCCGCTGGTGGCCACCGCGCGTATGAAATCGGTCTGACGGCACAGAAACGCCGGTGTCTGCAGAACGTCGACGACCGCGGCCACCGGCTCGATCTGGTCGATGTCGTGGACGTCGGTCAGGACCGGCACACCGATCTGGCGGCGCACCTCGTCGAGGATACGCAGGCCCTCGTCGATGCCCGGGCCGCGAAACGACTTGCCCGAACTGCGGTTGGCCTTGTCGAAGGACGACTTGTAGATGAAAGGCACGCCGAGCGCGCCGGTGATGGCTTTGAGCTCGCCGGCGGTATCGATGGCCAACTGGCGCGATTCGATCGCGCACGGCCCGGCAATCAGAAAGAGGGGGCGGTCGAGACCGGCTTCGAACCCGCACAGCTTCATGTCATCGGCCTCAGTGTTGGCTCAGTGATCTGGCTCGCCGCCGCACGACGCGCGGAATGCTGGATTGCGGCCTCGACATACGACCGAAAGAGCGGGTGCCCATCACGCGGCGTGGAGGTGAACTCGGGGTGAAACTGCACGCCGACAAACCAGGGATGCGAAAGCGGCCCGCTCTGGGCCAATTCGGCAATTTCGGTCAACCCCTCGGTCGGCGTTCGGGCCGAGACCCGCAGCCCGGCCTGCTCGAGTTGGCCGACATAGTGGTTGTTGACCTCATAGCGATGGCGGTGACGCTCGTTGACCGACTCGCCATAGATCGAGGCAGCTAGCGTGCCTGCAGTGACCGGGCAGCGCTGCGCGCCCAGGCGCATGGTGCCACCCAGGTCGGAGTCGGCATCGCGCTTCTCGATACGACCTTCACGATCGAGCCACTCGGTAATCAGACCGACCACAGGATGCGGCGACCGAGGATCGAACTCGGTGCTGTTGGCGCCTTCAAGGTGGCAGACATGCCGGGCAAATTCGATCACCGCCAGTTGCATACCCAGACAGATGCCGAGATAGGGCACCTGATGCTCGCGGGCATAGCGGATCGCCTGGATCTTGCCCTCGACACCGCGCTTGCCGAAACCACCGGGCACCAGGATGGCATCGAAGCCATCGAGCGAGGCACATCCATCGGATTCGATCTGCTCAGAATCGATGTAGTCGATCTCCACCCTCGAATCGGTATGGATGCCGGCGTGGGTGAGTGCCTCGGTCAAGGACTTGTAGGATTCGGTGAGGTCAACATATTTGCCGACCATCGCAATGCGCACCGAGCGATGCGGATGCTCCTGCCGATAGACCAGTCGATCCCAGACCGACAGATCGGCAGGCCGGGCCTCGATCCGAAGCGCCTCGCACAGCAGATCGTCGACGCCCTGCTCATGCAGCATGCGTGGAATTTTATAGATCGAATCGGAATCCCAGACCGAGATCACCGAATCGAGTGCCACATTCGAGAAGAGCGAAATCTTGTCGCGCTCGTCGTCGGGAATACGCCGATCGGCGCGGCACAAAAGCAGATCGGCCTGGATGCCGATTTCGCGCAGTTTTTGGACCGAATGCTGGGTCGGCTTCGTCTTGAGTTCGCCGGCCGATGCGATGAAGGGCACCAGCGTCAGGTGCACGAAGCAGACATTGCCCCGCCCGAGCTTGAGGCTCATCTGGCGCGCGGCTTCGAGAAACGGCAGCGATTCGATGTCACCGACCGTACCGCCGACTTCGACGATTGCCACCTGAGCCGGCGACTCTGAGGCCACGCCCGCACCGCGCTCGATGAAGGCGCGAATCTCATTGGTAATGTGCGGGATGACCTGCACCGTGCGACCGAGGTACTCGCCGCGGCGCTCCTTGCGGATCACCGAGTCATAGATCTGGCCGGTCGTGAAATTGTTGACGCGGCGCATCCGCGCGGTCACGAAGCGCTCGTAGTGACCGAGATCGAGGTCGGTCTCGGCACCGTCTTCGGTGACGAAGACCTCGCCGTGCTGAAACGGGCTCATGGTGCCCGGATCGACGTTGATATACGGGTCAAGCTTGAGAAGCGTGACCCGCAGACCGCGCGACTCGAGCAACGCAGCCATCGAGGCAGCCGCGATTCCTTTCCCGAGGGAAGACACCACGCCACCGGTGACGAAAACGAATTTGGTCATGAGGGCCAACCGGGAAATTCTGAGTATACCAATCCCGCCTGCTTGGTCGGCAAGCGCATCGTGGGTGATGATCGCGCCTTCGACGCTCATTTAACGGAATCACCGGCGATGCTCAACGCCCTTCCGCTTCGCACCGAACTGCACGATGAAGTTCACACCCGGTCGCGCCTGCCGATCACCGCGCCGCATGCGATTTCTCATGCCTCGGTCATGCATTCGCTGCAGTCGACCCACTATCCGCAGGCGATGCTCGACTGGTGCAACGCCAACGGCATCGCGCCGCCTTCGTCTCCCAAGGGCCAGTTCACCGCGCAGTTCGGATCCTTGCGTATTCGGTGGGAATGGCACGGCGAATTCCATGATTACACCGTCTACGATCCCGACTGTTCAGCGATCGAGCCTTTCGCGCCTAATGCCGCCGACCGGCTGATTGCTCAGTGGCTGGCACTCGACCCGAACCAGATGATCGCCGGCGTTCGACTGGCAGTGCTGGCAAGCGATGATCCGGGCGCCGAAATCAGTCGTGCAAAAACGGCATTCGGCATCGCTGACGCCACAGGCCTCGGCGGGCTGATCGGCGCGGAAATCAGTAACCGGGCGGCCAACCTCTACGCCACCTTCAAGCTCGACGACATCGGATTCGGGCGCTTCCTCCTGATTAACCTCGACAGCGACGCGGCCCAGCTCGGTCGCATGGTTCAACGGATCATCGACATCGAGGTCTACCGGATGATGGCGATGCTCGCCTTCCCCGAGGCCCGCGAACTCGACCAGGCGCTTCGCACCATCGAACCTGATCTTGCCAGTCTGGTTGGTCGTCTCGATCTGGCGCCGACCAGCGAAGAGCCCGAGATGCTGCACAACCTCACCCGGCTCTCAGCCGACATCGAGCAGCTATCAACCTACAGTGCCTATCGGCTCGATGCCGGGCGCGCCTATCACCGGCTGGTCAAGCACAACCTGAGCGACCTGCGTGAGTCGCGCCTGGATCGGATGCAAACGCCCAGCAAATTTCTTCAGCGCCGCTTTGAGCCGGCGATGAACTATTGCGAGGCGATCCGAGGACGACTCGAATCGGTGTCGGCACGTGTCGCCCGAGCCACCGCCTTGCTCGGCACGCGGGTCGAGATTGATCGCGAGCGACAGAATCAGGCGCTGCTCAACGCCCTCAACGAGCGGGCGGCGCTGCAACTGCGATTGCAGCAGACGGTCGAGGGCCTGTCGGTCGCCGCGATTTCGTACTACACGATCGGCCTGACCAGCTACCTCTTCAAAGCCATCGAGAAGTCCGGTGCGCCGATCACCGCCGAGCTGGCGACCGGTTTGGCAGTCGTGCCGATCGTGCTGGCGGTGTGGTATCTGCTGCGCCGGGCGCAACGGCATGTCAAAGGCAAAGACAGCGTCGATTGACCGGCGAGGCGCGGCTCAGGTCACGCCGAACCCGTCATCTGCCGAGATCACGGCGCCATTGATAAAGCGCGCCTGGTCGGACGACAGCAGCAGCAGCAATCCGTCGAGATCTTCCGGCATGCCCAGGCGCTTGCGCGGCAGCATCGAGACCAGCTTGCGGCCGGCGTCGCTTTCCCAATGATGCTCATTGAGTTCGGTGCTGATGTAACCCGGGCAGATCGCATTGACATTGATGTTGTAGCGCGCCCATTCGAGCGCCATCGCACGGGTCATCTGGATCACGGCCGCCTTGCTCATGCTGTAGACGCCGATCTGGGCGAGCACTTTCAGGCCAGCCATCGAGGCGACATTCACGATCCGGGCCGAGCGGTCGGGCTCGGTGCGGGCCCGATCGATCATCCGGCGGGCGACCGCCTGGGCGACGAAAAAAGCGCCACGGGTATTGGTATCGAAAACGAAATCGAAATCTTCCGGCGTCACATCGACCAGCCGCTGCGTCGTGCTGACCCCTGAATTGTTGACGAGGATGTCGATCGGCCCCGACTCGGCTTCGGCGCGCGCAACACCCTCTGTGATCGCCTGCGGATCATTCACATCCATGCCAATCACATGCGCTTTGCCACCCTCGGCCTCGATTTCAGCGCGCAGCTCCTTGAGCCGCTCGACGCGGCGAGAGGCCAGCACGACGGTCGCGCCATGAGCCGCCAGCACGCGGGCAAAGCGGTTGCCCAGACCGCTTGACGCGCCGGTCACCAACGCGGTCTTGTCGGAGAGGTCGAACTTGATCTGATTGGTCATCGCATCGGCTCCTGAAGGGGCGTCGATGATCGCACACCGGTCGTCCCGGCAATCCCCCCGGTTTGCGCCGCCCGGCCGCTTTGGCGAGAATCGGGGATCTTCTAGGAAAAGCGGACATGGACATTCAACGGGATTCAATGGAATTCGACGTGCTGATCGTCGGCGGCGGCCCTGCCGGCCTGAGCGCTGCGATCCGCTTGAAGCAGCTCGCGGCGGCGGCCAATCAGGAGCTCGCGGTTTGCCTGATCGAGAAAGGCTCTGAAATCGGTGCCCATACCTTGTCAGGCGCGGTCATGGACCCGCGTGCGCTCAACGAGCTCATCCCCGACTGGAAGGAACAGGGCGCGCCGCTCGATACCGAAGTCACCGAAGACGAGGTGCTGTTTCTGACTGAATCGCGCGCCATCCGCACCCCCAACTGGGCGATTCCCGACTGCCTTCGCAATCATGGCAATTACATCGTCAGCCTGGGCAATGTGGTGCGCTGGCTCGGGCAGCAGGCCGAGGCGCTTGGCGTCGAGATCTATCCGGGCTTTGCAGCGGCCGAGATTCTTTACACCGACAGTGGTGCGGTGCGCGGCGTGGCCACCGGCAATCTGGGCGTGGGCCGCGACGGCGAGCCGACCTCGAATTTCCAGCCCGGCATGGAGCTGCTTGCCAAATACACGCTTTTTGCCGAAGGCGCGCGCGGCCATCTGGGCAAACAGCTGATTTCGCGCTTCAAGCTCGATGCCGACAGCGACCCCCAGACCTACGGCATCGGCATCAAGGAACTCTGGGAAATCGAGCCGGCCAAACATCGCAAGGGCCTGGTGGTGCATACCGCCGGCTGGCCGCTCGACAACGACACCTATGGCGGGTCCTTTCTCTATCACTTCGGCGAGAACCTGGTGGCGGTCGGCTTCGTTGTAGGCCTGGCCTATCAGAACCCGTGGCTGTCGCCCTTTGAAGAATTCCAGCGCTACAAGACCCATCCGGCGATCCGCCCCACGCTTGAGGGCGGCAAGAGGCTGAGCTATGGCGCACGCGCGATCACCGCCGGCGGACTGATGTCGCTGCCCAAGACGGTCTTTCCGGGTGGTGCCCTGATCGGCTGCGATGCCGGCTTTCTGAATGCCTCGCGGATCAAGGGCAGTCATGCCGCGATCAAGACCGGCGCATTGGCCGCCGAGGCCGCCTTCGAGGCGATCGGCGCCGGGCGCAGCGCCGACGAGCTCGCGGCCTATCCGCAAGCCTTCAAGAACTCCTGGCTGCACGACGAACTCCATCGCGCACGCAACTTCAAGCAGTGGATGGCCAAGGGTCTGGTTGTGGGCACGGTGATGACCGGCATCGAGCAGAAGGTGCTGGGCGGCAAGATTCCCTGGACGCTGCATCACCAGCATGCCGACCATGAGTGCCTGAAACCGGCGTCGTCGTTTCAGCCGATCGTCTATCCCAAGCCCGACGGCAAGCTGACCTTCGACCGGCTGTCCTCGGTCTTCATCTCGAATACCAATCACGAAGAAAACCAGCCGATCCACCTCACGCTGAAAGACGCAAGCGTGCCGGTGTCGGTCAACCTGGCGCGCTACGGCGGCCCGGAGTCGCGCTATTGCCCGGCCGGTGTCTATGAATACGTGAAGAACGAAGACGACAGCGATCGGCTGCAGATCAATGCGCAGAATTGCGTGCACTGCAAGACCTGCGACATCAAGGACCCGACCCAGAACATCGTGTGGGTCGTGCCAGAAGGCGGCGGCGGACCGAACTACCCCGGCATGTGAGCCACGCCCGCGATTAGCCGAACGCTGCACGCGTTGATCAAACGATGCAGCGCAATCGAGCCGACCATCGGACAGATGAAGATCGACGGGCGAGTTGGGTGAAACCCGCACAAAGGCGCGCTGGGTAATGCGTTACACGCGGTTCTGTGCGGTGCCGTCTACCACATCAGCCTGCTGCACAAGTAGCTGCGGCTTCTGATTACCTTCATCGTTTGGGCGATCACCGCGATAGAGCGATGAATCATGGCGCTCATCGACTGACCGTCTGCTGAACTCGCAGTTGTTCAGGACGGACTAGTTAGCGCTATCCGCACTACCTTAGTGCGAGAGCTAACTTCGAAAGACCCTTTACCAAACGCTTCACATTTCCTGGCTGCTCTGCCAGATCGCTATTGGCAGCGTGTGAATGCGTCAAGTGGTCTGAAGGAGCCTCCGCGCACTGGGAAACTAGTTCGAATGATCTACCGCTTGAGGAGAGCGATGTCACTGAATGATCTTAGCTTAAGGGTTTTCCGGATGCATTCCGGGCAACGCCGCGATATCGGGGAACGTCAGTGAACGGGAAAACTTCGGTCGGAAAGTATTTTTCAGCCTTGCTTTGGGTCGCTGTCGTTTGGATTACGGCGAGCGGCCCGGCGTGGGCGTTTGAGATCGATGGGGTGTTGGATGAACCGCGGGCGTCGATGGTGCAGTTCGGAAAAGTGGTGCAGTTCGGAAACGACGCACCAGAGTGGATTCTCGAAGACAGGGAGACCAGTAAGTGTTACTCGCCCATTCTGCCCGCGGATGGGAAGGCGGCTATGCAATGGGCAGAATTAGACAGAGTCATGCTGTACCACCTCAAGGCAATTATCAAGGACAAGGTAGAAGAGGCGAAGAGGCAAAAGCTGCCTGACGGTGGCCCACCAAAATGGTGGCGCGATTTGCTCGCCGCCTACACCACTCTGGTGAGTTATACGCCTTTTGAAGAATGGGAGACCCATCTCGGAGCCATCGACTCTACATATAAAATGTCGGATGGGCGTGTTTACTGCTTCACGTCCGGAGATCGTGGAGGCTGGGTTATCGACAGGGAATTTCCGGATCACGTCATTTTTTTTGCCATGGGCACCCAAAACAAGGAGCAGATGGCGGCAAATGCCAAATTCTTGCCTTATTACGCTTCGCTTCACGATATTGTTCACCACTACGCGATCCCGAGAGTTGGCTGGGACAACAGATTTTGTCCAGCTTTGGAGGCATTTGACGGAGTAACGGCAGGAAACAACAACCGGATTGAGCGATATAAGAGTACATACTACGTCTTTCCCCGAAATGCGTTTACCGATACGACCATCAGTCTCGGCGCAACCCGTGGTATTCGCGCCGCATGCTTGAACACGCCGGAAAATCCTGCCTTCGTCCGCGCCTTCGGAAGCTCGTTGCACAACCCGATTAGGCAATTCTTCGACGACATTAAGGAAAAGCACGTCACGTTTGCCGGGCACAGCCGAGGTGGCATCGGCGAGGGTCTCGCGGCGCTGGTCGCAGTGCATACGGAAGGACAAACCATACGCTCCCTGCGAGTGGTTGGACTGGCAACTCCTGCCGCATCAAATCTTTGGCAAAAATCCTCAATGCTGTTGCCGAACGGCAAGGAATTCACGCGAATCAATATTCAGAACCAGAGCAGCGACGTCGGTGGAGTCGGGGCCGATCAGGTGCCACGGCTGGGTGCGTCAGCACCAAATTTGAGGTTTGGGAATGTCTGGAAAACGAACTACGGACAGCAGAAGGTCAGCTACCTCTATAACTGGGCAACAAACATTGCACATGCGAAAGATTCGCCTGAACCGAAAGACACGATGATTCCTACGGAAAAAGGCGACTCCCTCTATCTTGGGATGGCTTCAATAGGCGGGAGCCAGAGTTTTGCAGCAATCGCGTTTTCCCATTGGGCAGGCGTGTATGCCGCAGGAATCATCGGTCAATCTTATTGGGCTAAAGACAACAAAGATGAATATTATATATTTCTTGAGCAACTCGAGGAGTATCAGGAAAAGGCGATTAGCGAAATAAAATTCGTACCATTCCCTTTTCCTTTGCACTCTGATTCGCGATTTTTGCCAAAAGAGTATCTCAAGCCGGAACATAGAGAAGGGGAAGGCTCGACAACGCACGTATATAAAGCGTTTATGGCAACCTCTTTCAATGATTTTGCTAATAAACAGGACCTTTTGAGTGATGAGGCCGTCAGTCTTTGGACCGTGTTTTATATGAGTGAAGCCGCATTGGCCGCAGCGCAGTTCAACGGCAAAGCCACGCTAATGAACAAGACCCTTCCGGTTTCAATCCGCTATCAGGAGGGTTGGGATGATAGACGCCTCAGGTTCGTGCACATCCGAGCTTCACGCGAGTTCTGTCTCGGAGAATATTCCGATACGGCAAACGCATGCTCAAAATGGGCACCACAATAATATAGGATTCTTTCATGTCGCTTCCAAACGTCTTTCCCACGATAAATCAGAGGTTTCACCGACCCCTGTTTTGGCTGTCCTTGTTGCTGCTGTCCGCGCTGTCGAGTGGAGCGCACGCCCAGGAAATACTGCCGATACCGGACCGGCTGAAGGGGTCCATCCAATCGGTGACCTGCCTTTCCCCTGCCGCGATCAAGACAGCGAATCTGGCGACGACCAGGCGATTGGTGGTCGCCGGCCCACGCGCACCAAACATCCAGCCGAAATTGCTTGCCGGTGATCTAGGCGAGGAGTGCCTTGAGGGGGGCTACGCCGTGTTCACGGTCGAGGTGGCGATCTACCCGGAGCGGATGAATTACGAGAAAGTGGGCTCGGAGTATGTCTCTGTGATGTGCAGTACCACCGGCGGCAGCCACCCTGGCTGCAGCATCAGCATCAAAGGTGAGCCCGCGCCGAACAGCTATGGCCGAAACTTCGGAATGTGGGGCGTACGAGCGAACCAGTTGCCCCGTGGTGGCGGGCAGATCTTCGGCGGACCAGGTGAAACTGTGACTGTGGAGAACGTCACCACCTTCGCCAACTACGATAAGGGTCCGAGATACGCAGTCGGCAACTTCTACGTCTGGGAAGTCTGCCGCTCCAAGTTTAAAAGCCCTACTTTTCAGAACTCGGATGGACAGCTCGGCCCGACAAAATGCGAATTGGTGGACATCACGGACACAATGCCGATGGGAGGAAAGGCCGAGTATTGCCTGTTAAACACCGGCACTGCCCAGGTCCAGGGGTACTGCGTCACTACCAAAGCAGAGCGCCTGGCGACACCCGCAGAGAGGGAAAGGCACATCAAAGGCGTGCTAGACGCGCAATGCCGTGGCCGGGGCGACGATCACATGAACCTTTGTCATGTGGTGCATACCGATGGGAACATCGTGATGGCGCAGTCCTTTAACTCCCCATTCATCGTTCAGCCCTACGGGGCAGGGTCAATGTGGGGGTATAACGGAACGGGTAAGGTTGTGGGTGAACGCATCTATCCCATGTCCCTCCATGTGGTGGAGAGGGTATCCGACATGATCTTTTCACCGGGTGCGGTCGGGGTAGACGTCTATTCCTCGCCGGGTCTGCCAAAGCTGAATACCTACGAATCTCAAGAGCGTCCCGTCCCGGCTTCATCCTCTACCGGTAGTGGTACGACCCAGATGCCGAGGCCAGTTGTCGGTCCAAGTACTCCGGGATCTGGCTCTTTCACTTCCCCAACTCCGCCCCCATCAGGTCCGAGTGGCGGTAGTGGCATGCCGACGCAGGGTGGCAATCCGAGTACTCCGGGATCTGGCTCTTTCACTTCCCCAACTCCGCCCCCATCAGGTCCGAGTGGCGGTAGTCGCATGCCGACGCAGGGTGGCAGTCCAAGTACTCCGGGACCCGGCTCTTACACCACCCCAGGCTCTCCTAATGGCCCGCAGTGTGCCGGGGGAATCTGCCGTTGACAGGCCGCAGGGGCTGAGCAGGCCTGTTTCAGGCTGAACGTGCACAGTTCATGTGCAGTCGAATCAATTCCTGCGCATGTCCCCGGCCCGCTGGCGACCGGTCAGCGCCAGGGCCGTAGCTCGGTGCATGGACGATGCCGTCCTTCGCGGGCGAGCCGGACTGCAGATCATCGAATCAGACCGGATCCAGCGATTCGCCGGTTGATGCTCTGCGGCGATCAACGGTACGATCGGAGACTGCCCGCCATGAATGGCGAAAGGACTCCCCCACCATGAGCAAGTTGTACCCGAGCGCGGCCGCGGCGCTCTCAGACGTCGTGGCCGATGGCCAGATGATCGCTGTCGGCGGCTTTGGTCTGTGCGGCATCCCCGAGGCCCTGATCGCGGCACTGCGCGACAGCGGCGTTCGCAACCTGACCTGCATCTCGAACAATGCCGGCGTCGACGGATTCGGCCTTGGGCTGCTGCTGGCGACCCGGCAGGTCCGCAAGATGATCGCCAGCTATGTCGGCGAGAACAAGGAGTTCGAGCGTCAGTATCTGGCCGGCGAACTCGAGCTCGAATTCACACCCCAGGGCACCCTGGCTGAAAAGCTGCGGGCCGGCGGCGCCGGCATTCCGGCCTTCTTCACCCGGACCGGCGTCGGCACGATCGTGGCCGAAGGCAAGGAGACCCGTGAATTCGACGGCCACACCTACCTGATGGAACGCGCGCTGGTGCCCGATGTCTCGCTGGTCAAAGCCTGGAAAGCCGACCAGTCGGGCAACCTGGTGTTTCGCCGCACAGCGCGCAACTTCAACCCTAATGTTGCGATGGCGGGGCGTCTGACGATTGCCGAAGTCGAGCTTGTCGTACCCAACGGCGAGATCGATCCTGATGCCGTGCATCTGCCCGGCATCTATGTCAACCGGCTGGTCGTCAACCCGTCGCCCGAAAAACGCATCGAGCAGCGCACCACCCGCCCTGCCCGGCAAGGAGCCGTCTGATGGCCTGGACCCGCGATGAAATGGCAGCGCGCGCCGCGCGCGAACTGCGTGATGGTTTCTACGTGAACCTGGGGATCGGTCTGCCGACGCTGGTGGCCAACCACGTGCCCCCCGACATGGAGGTGTGGCTGCAGTCCGAAAATGGCTTGCTCGGTATCGGTCCGTTTCCGACTGAAGAGGAGATCGACGCCGACATGATCAATGCCGGTAAGCAGACCGTGACCCCCTTGCCCGGCTCATCGATCTTCGCATCGGCCGACTCTTTCGGCATGATCCGCGGCGGCAAGATCAATCTGGCCATCCTCGGTGCGATGCAGGTCTCGGCGCGTGGCGACCTCGCCAACTGGATGATCCCGGGCAAGATGGTCAAGGGCATGGGCGGTGCAATGGATCTGGTGGCCGGCGTCGGCCGGGTCATCGTCCTGATGGAGCACACTGCCCGGCGCAAGGATGGCGGGGTCGATCTCAAGATTCTGAGCGACTGCAATCTGCCACTGACAGGCGTTGCCGTGGTCGACCTGATCATCACCGACCTGGGTGTGCTCGAAGTGGGCAACAATGGTCTGACCCTGCGCGAACTTGCGCCTGGCATTAGTGTCGAAACACTGAAAGCGAATACCGGGTGCCCGATCGACACCACACAGTTCGAGTCAAGCGCCGGCCGCTGACGGGGCACTGACTTCCTGAGCAGGGCGGCTCACCATCGCCCTGCTTCGCGTGACTCAGGTCAGTACTGGCGGGGGCGTCGCTGACCGCCTTCGCCGCCGCCACCGCCGCCGTAGCCACCACCTCCGCCACCACCACCACCGTAGCCGCCACCACCTCCGCCACCGCCGTAGCCACCATTACCGCTACTGCGACGAGCGCCACCGCCTGCGCCGCCGCCTTGCTGTTCGCGGGCTTCGTTCACAACCAGCGCCCGGCCTTCGAGCGGCGTGGTGTTGAGAGCGCGAATGGCGTTCTGGGCATGCTCATTCGACGCCATCGTCACGAAACCGAAGCCGCGTGATCGACCGGTTTCGCGATCATTGATGATGCGCGCCTCGATCACTTCGCCGTGAACGGCGAACATGTCGTTGAGTTGCGCATCGGTTGCGCGCCAGGGAAGGTTGCCGACGTAGATCTTTGTGCTCATTTTGTTGGCCTCGAGTTCAATGGGTTGACTGCGACCCGAGGTCAACAACGAGCAGAACAGGGCGCAAGGCCTTGGCTTTTCGACGACGATCTGGGTACTGCTGAGTCAAACGCTGCTGCCCGCAGACACATCGATCACTGACATCGGGTACGGGTCGGCCAGGACAGCGAACAACGCAGGCATTCCGGACACATCAAGCGGCTATCGAAGCGAGCGTGGGAGCTACGCCCGCCTAATGTGCCACAAAGGATCGTGATCGACACTAATCAATTGTGATGATGTTTCGACAGAAAACAAATTTTTTTTGATGAGACTTGTCATCACCGGTTATTAAAGAAAAGGTTTTTCTCCAGGCCCGGAAAACGAGACTGACCAGCCGGAAGCAGCCTGAATCGAGGCGTTACCGCTGATTCTGGAAAGAACCGCTTGCATGCCCGCAGCCACTTGCCAAATCCGAATAACTGTATAAAAATACAGTCATTGAGATTCATCAACCGGCGTCATGTCTGTGCCGCCCCATCGAGTTGATACGCCATGCGCGATCTGACCACCCGGCAACACGAAATTCTCGGACTCATCCGTCAGCATATTGCCGACACCGGTTTTCCACCCACGCGAGCCGAAATCGCCGCAAAGCTCGGATTTCGCTCGGCCAATGCTGCCGAAGAACACCTCAAAGCATTAGCCCGTAAGGGCGTCCTTGAACTGACATCAGGCGCCTCGCGCGGCATCCGTCTCAAGATGCTGCCGGGCATGGACGACGATCACGAACGGAGCATGGGGGCAAGCATGGTCCAGATCGCCCTCAGTCTACCCCTGGTCGGTCGGGTCGCTGCCGGCAGCCCGATCCTGTCGCAGGAGCACATCGAAGCCAGCTACGCCCTCGATCCCAAGCTGTTCACCGAAAAGCCCGACTACCTGCTCAAGGTACGAGGCATGAGCATGCGCGATGCCGGCATTCTCGAGGGCGATCTGCTGGCCGTTCGCCAGGCGGTCGAGGCCCGAAACGGCCAGATCGTCGTGGCTCGCGTCGATGGTGGGGTCACTGTCAAACGCTTTCGCCGCCGCGGCAGCACCATCGAACTGCTGCCCGAAAACCCCGACTTCCAGCCGATCATCGTCGATGCACGCAGCAGCGACTTCGCGCTTGAAGGCATCGGCGTAGGCCTGGTGCGGACCACCAAGTCCCTGTGATCTTCACAGCTCACCCTTCCTTCATCCTTCATGGCCCTATCCGTGTCCGCGATGCCTACACCGGCTGCCACGTCCTCATCCCCTGCGCTCATTCCCGGGGTCTGGCGCGCTGACCAGCTCGGCCATGGGGGCATCGCTGCGCTGCCCAGCAGCTTCGCCCAACTCGACGCACAGTTGCCCGGGGGCGGTTGGCCGCTGGGCATGCCCACCGAACTGATCGCCCGCAACCCCGGCATCGGTGAACTGAGGCTGGTCGTGCCCCTCCTCAAACGGCTGACCCGCGAGCGCAAGTTGGCCATCCTGCTCGGTCCGCCGCATATGCCCTATGCCCCGGCCCTGGCATCCTTCGGCATCGATCTCGACTACCTGATCGTCATTCAGGCCACACAAGCCGCCGACCGGCTGTGGGCGGTCGAGCAGGTGCTGCGCAGTGCGAGCTTTGGCACCCTGCTGGCCTGGTTGCCGCAAGGCCGAACCCGCCCTGAACACCTGCGGCGAATGCAACTGGCGGCTCAAGCGACGCGTGGCCCGGTCTTCCTGTTCCGTGAATTGCCGGCTCAGTTCGAGGCCTCACCCGCGCCGCTGCGACTGCTGCTGCTGCCGCGTCCAGGGCAACAGCTCTCGGTCCAGATCCTCAAGCGTCGTGGCCCTGTGCTGGCTCAGCCCCTGGTGCTCGACCTGCCACAACCGCCCTCAACACTGCGCATCAGCCGGGCTGATCTGCCCTTGCATCACTCCCGGGCACCCATGCGCAGTCCCGAACCAGTGCCTGCCGCGTCACCCAAACTTCTCAGCACCGCGCATGCCGCGCCCCCTGTATCACTGATCGACCCGCGGCACAGCAGCCTGCCACGCCCGCCTGCCCGTCGGCACTGACCGGAGCATGCAGACATGCTCTGGATCGCCGTTCGCTGCCATCGGCTGGCACTCGATTGCGCATTACGAGGGCAAGAAGATCCGCTGATCCTGGCGATCTGCAACCGCCTGCAAGTGCTTCAGGCCAGCGAGCCAGCGCATGCGCTGGGCATCCGACCGGGGCTGCGACGAGCCAGTGCGCTCTCCATGGCTTCCTCGCTCCAGATCATCGAACACAACCCGGCGCTCGACCATGCGGCGCTCGAGCAGATCGCCGGGTGGCTGCTGCAGTTCACGCCTTGCGTCAGTCTGCAGTCACCCGACGGCGTTCTCATCGAGGTCGAGGCGAGTCTGCAACTGTTCGGTGGGCGTGATCGCCTGCTGGCACGTATCCGGCAAGGGCTCGACGAACTCGGTTTCACCGCAAGGCTGGCCATCGCACCCACGGCGATTGCCGCCTGGCTGCTGGCCGGCTGGCAGGACAGAGCCTGCATCGAACACGAATCGCTGCTGGCCGAAGGTCTGGCATCCCTGCCAGTCGAGCAGCTTGCTGCAGCCGCACCCCATCGGACCGCACTCGCCGCCATCGGAGTGCGCTGCTTTGCCGACCTCATGCGCCTGCCTCGCGCGGGCCTGGCAAAGCGTTACGGCAAAGCCCTGCTCTTCGAGGTCGACGCTGCGCTGGGCCATCAGGCCGACCCTCGATGCTGGTTCGAGGCGCCCGCCCGATTTTCGGTACGCCTGGAATTGCTCGCGCAGGTCGAGCATGCCGAGGCATTGCTCTTTGCCTCGCATCGCCTGCTGCTTCAGTTGTGCGGCTGGCTTGCTGCCCGCCGGTGCGCCACCCGCGAGGCGTTGCTGAGCGCCGAACACGACAGCGGGCGCCACGCCTGCGAGGACACCCGAATCACGCTTCGGCTGACACAACCCAGCCGCGATCCGCAGCGCCTGCTCGCGGTACTGCGGGAGCGTCTCGCCATCGTGAAGCTGCCGGCACCGGTCCATACGCTGCGGCTCGATTGCACGACGGTCGTGGCGCTGCCCGGCACCCACGGCGAGCTGTTCCCGACGCAGACAAGCGATGCCGAGGGGCTGTCACGGCTGATCGAAAGACTGCAGTCGCGACTCGGACACGACCAGGTGCAACGCTTGCTGCTGGTCGCCGATCACCGGCCCGAAGTCGCCTATCGCGCCGAAGCGGTCGATTACCCAGGCCGTCAGCCCGACACACCATTGCCGGGCATGCCGCGACCCCTGTGGCTGTTCAATGAACCGGTCGCACTCGCCGAACGTGATCACCGCCCCTGGTGGCATGGCCCCCTGACGCTGCTGGCTGGCCCCGAGCGGATCGAAACCGGCTGGTGGGACGAACGCCAGGTGCAGCGCGATTACTTCATTGCGCAGGGCGATTCGAGCGGCTGGGTCTGGATCTACCGGACCCGACTGGCCGATGCCGACAGCGGCTGGTTCCTGCAAGGCGTCTTCGGATGATGGGGCGCCTGACAGCACACCCGCCTCGCCAGCTACACTGAACGGATCATGCCGACACCCTCACACCGCCCACTGCTGCTTGCCCTCGACCAGGGCACGACCTCGTCTCGCGCCATGCTTTTCGATCGGACAGGTGCGCCTGTCTCAATCGCCCAGCGCGAATTCGCCCAATCCTTCCCGCATCCCGGCTGGGTTGAGCACGACGCCAACGAGATCTGGGCAAGCCAGCGTGCCACGATCGCCGAGGTACTCGCCAAGGCCCGCGTCTCGATTGCCGACGTGCATGCGGTGGGCATCACGAACCAGCGCGAGACCACCGTCGTCTGGGACCGCGCAAGCGGCTTACCGATCGCCCCGGCAATCGTCTGGCAAGACCGCCGCACCGCCGAGCGCTGCGCGCAGCTGCGCGCCGCCGGGCATGAACCGATGATCCGCAAACAGACCGGTCTGGTGCTTGATCCTTATTTTTCCGCCACCAAGATCGCCTGGCTGCTCGACAACGTGCCCGGCGCTCGCAGCCGGGCCGACCGCGGCGAGCTCGCCTTCGGCACGATCGACACCTGGCTCGCCTGGCAACTGTCGGGCGGCGCGCTGCATGTCACCGACTCCTCCAACGCCAGTCGCACCCAGCTCTTCGACTTGCAGACAGGCACCTGGAGCGACTCGCTGCTTGAGGTCTTCGACGTTCCGCGCTCGATGCTGCCGGTCATCGCGCCATCGTCCGGGCACATCGGCAGCATCGAACTCGAAGGCCGCCGACTGCCGCTGGCCGGGATCGCCGGCGACCAGCAGGCGGCGCTGTTCGGGCAGGCCTGTTTCAGCCCAGGCATGGCAAAAAACACCTATGGCACCGGCTGTTTCCTGCTCATGAATACCGGCGAGCATCCTCAGCCGTCGACCCAGGGGCTACTCACCACCGCTGCCTGGACGCTCGACACACCGAGTGGTCTGCAGCGGCGCTTTGCGCTTGAAGGCAGCGTGTTCGTCGCTGGCGCGCTGGTCCAATGGCTGCGTGACGGCCTGGGTCTTTTCCAGTCGGCTTCCGACATCGAGGCGCTCGCAGCCTCAGTACCTGATACCGCCGGCGTGCATCTGGTGCCAGCATTTACAGGCCTGGGCGCGCCCTGGTGGGATGCCGACGCCCGGGGTGCCATGCTCGGTCTGACCCGCGGCGCAACCCGAGGCCATATCGCCCGGGCAGCGCTCGAAGCGATCGCTTTTCAGAGCGCCGATCTGCTCGCAGCGGTACAACGCGACTCACCCAAACCGCTGAGCGAACTGCGAGTCGATGGCGGCGCATCGGCCAACAACCTGCTGATGCAGTTCCAGGCCGACCTGCTCGGTGTGCCGGTCGTGCGCCCCAAAGTGCTCGAGACAACCGCCCTCGGCGCGGCGTCCCTGGCCGGCATCGGCAGCGGCTTCTTCGAAAGCGCCGACGAGGTCGCCCAGCACTGGCGCGTCGATCGCATCTTTGAGCCGACGATGTCACGCGATGAGGCGAGCAGCCGCATGCAGGGCTGGCATGAGGCCGTCAAACGAGTCAGGAGCCAGCCCGCCTGAGCCTAGCAACCGGAAGGCAAAGCGTGGCGACGCCGGTCAGAGGTCGCGAAAAACCGGCGCCCGCTTTTGCAGCGCGGCAGCCACCGCCTCGACCTGATTCGGGCTGCCGAGCAGCTTGATCTGCTCGTCTGATTCGGCCTGAAGTATTGCGGCCGCACTCGTGGCAGCAGGCAACTGCAACAGTCGCTTGCCGGCCCGGATCGCATCCGGATTGCGCCCTGCAATCTCATGGGCAAGCGCCAGCGCCTGCTCACGCGGATCGTCGCAGACGCGGGTCGCAAAACCGAGCGCCTGCGCCTCGACGCCGTCAAATATCCGACCACTGAAGGTCAGCTCGCGAATCACATCATCACGGGCCAGACCGCGCATCAGCAGCACACCGGCCATATCCGGCACCAGCCCCCACTTGATCTCCATCACCGACATCCGCGCATCCGGGGTCACAAAGCGAATGTCGGCACCGAGCGCCAGCTGAAAGCCGCCACCGAAAGCCACACCATGCACCGCGGCAATCACCGGCACCGGAATGTCTCGCCAGACCATCGCCACATACTGCGCACCATTGGCGATGCCATGGCTGCGAGGGCCGAGGCGCATCTCATTGGACACGCCCGCAACACCGTCACCCGGCTTGTCCGCCATCTTCTCGAAACGTCCCATATCGAGCCCAGCGCAAAAAGCCCGGCCCTCGCCCGAGACCACGACCGCACGAACGCCGGGCCGCGTGATCAGATCCTTGCCGGTTGCCACCAGGGCATCAAACATCGGCTGATCGAGCGCGTTCATCTTGTCCGCACGAACCAGCCTGACATCGGCCACGCCGCCCTCGATGGTGACCCTCACACGGTCCTGCACTGCTACCTGCTGCATTGTTGTCTCCTCGTTATTCGTGATCGTTCATGGCCGGATCAGATCGATCGCATCGGTAATCACGCAGTCGACGCCCCACTCGCGCAACTGCTCGACTCGCGCCGGGTCGTTCGGGGTGTAAGTGAGTACCCGAAATCCCTCACCACGCGCAACCTGAATGCGCTCGCGATCGAGTATTTCATGGTTGGCATCGATCGCCACGCACTCCAGACGCCTGAGCTGCGCAAGCCAGTCCGAAGGCCAGCGGTGCAGCAAAAGCGCTCTGGGCAATGCCGGCGTGACCCGTTGCGCGGCAGCCAGCGCTTCCGGCGAAAAAGATGACAGCAGCGGCGGAATTTCGCAGCCCTGCCAGGCCATCGCGGAAGCCATGGCCACGACCGCGCCGGTCTCGGCTTCGCGCCCAGGGCTCGGTTTGATCTCGACATTGGCGAGCAGGCGATTGGCCAGCAGCCATGCCACCACATTGGCATAGGTCGGCACCGGCTCACCCGCCCAGGCGGGGCCGCACCAGGAGCCGGCATCGAGCTGCGCGATCTCCGACAAGGTGGCTGCGCCCGCGAGGCCGCGTCCGTTGGTGGTGCGCTCCAGACTCGCATCGTGCATCAGGATCGGCTTGCCGTCGCCGGTGAGCTTCACGTCGAACTCGAACATCGAGTAGCCGTGCGAGGCGCCAAGGCGCATCGCGGCCAGCGTGTTTTCCGGCGCAAGCCGACCGGCGCCGCGATGTGCGATCACACCCGGATAGGGCCAGTGAACAAAATCGACCTGCCAGCTCGGCATGCCGCCAGGCGCCGGCCTCGCAGGACCGGGCGATCTCGGGGAATCAGTCATGATTCACCATCGGGTTGAGGCCGAGCATCAATGCAACCTCTTGCGCGATTGCCAGCGACGCGGTGAGACCAGGCGACTCGATGCCGAACAGATTGACCAGCCCCGGCACGGAATGTGCGCCCGGGCCCTGCAGAATGAAGTCGCCCGCCGCCTGGCCTGGGCCGCTGACCTTGGGGCGAACGCCGGTGTAATCGGGCTGCAGTGCACCCTCGGGCAGACCCGGCCAGTAGCGACGGATCGCCGCCGCAAACCGCGGCGCGAGCCCCTCCTCGAAGGCATAGTCGGGCGCCGACAGCCATCGGGTGACATCCGGCCCGAACTTGCATCGCCCGGCCAGGTCGAGGGTGACATGAATGCCCAGCCCCGCCTCATCCGGCATCGGATACACCAGATGCGTAAAAGGCGCCCGCGCGGCGAGCGAAAAGTAATGACCTTTCGCATAGTGCGCCGCAGGCACATGCTGTGGTGCCAGACCCGCGATCGATGCCGCCACATGCTGGGCCGCCAGACCCGCCGAATTGACCAGCAGGCGACAGCGCAGATGCATCGGATCAGCCCCGCCGGTGCTGAGCTCAAAACCCTGGTCAAGCACCCGTACACCGGTCACCGGTGTCTGCACCACCAGCATCGCATCGCGCGCCTGCGCATCGCCCAGCAGCGCCAGCATCAGCCCATGGCTGTCGATGATGCCGGTGGACGGCGACCATAATCCGCTGACGGCCTTGACCTCGGGCTCAAGGCTGCGCACCCCGGCCGAATCGAGCGGTTCGAGCGTCACGCCATTGATCGCCGCCTGATGCGCATACTTGGCCAATGCGGCTTGCTCGTCCTCGGTCGAGGCCACCAGCACCTTTCCAACCTGACGATGCGCCACACCGCGCTCGACGCAATAGCGGTAGAGCATCTCTCGCCCCTGAACACACAGCCGCGCCTTGAGCGATCCGGTAGGGTAATAGATTCCGGCGTGAATGACTTCGGAGTTGCGCGACGAGGTCTGGGTGCCGAAATGCGATTCAGCCTCGAGAATCAGCACCTCACGCCCGGCGTTGGCCAACTCGCGGGCCACCGCAAGCCCGACGACCCCCGCACCGATGACCACCGCGTCGACTGATTCCATCCGTCAATTGTAGGGGACTGGCGATGCGCCAAGGCTTGGCGTGTGTTTCATTGGCCCTGACTGCCAAACCCGCCGCAGCGCTGTCCGGTTTGTTCAACACCACGACTGCGAGCAGGCTTGCCCTGCTCGGCGATGCCTGCAACCCGCAGGCTCAGGCGGTCGGCTCAGGCGGTCGGCTCAGGCGGTCGGCTCAGGCGGTCGGTTCAGCAGCCGGTCCGACGCCGGGTTCGCCAAGGCTTTCGCCAGGCGTGAGCCCATCGGCCAACAACTCCGGGGTGTCGTCATCGGGCTTGTCGGTCGATTTGCGAGCGGCCTTTTCGGCCTTCTTCGCCTTCTTGGCGAGCTCTCGCTGCCGCTTTTCGTACTGATAATTAGGTTTGGCCAAGTCGTTTGTCCCCTTTAACCCCTTACCTTACCCGATTCCCGCCGATCAGTCGGTGCGAAGCCGGGCGTTCCGTTGCCGTTCGATCCGGTATCCGGCAGATTCCGGGCATTGCGCGGTGCTATAAAGCAGACATGGCGTTCCGGTCATCGATCGGCGACCCAATCCGCTCTGAAGAGGCAAATGCCGATGTCCTTCCTGTGGCCACAGATGCTCTGGATGCTGCCGGTGCTCCCGGCCTGCGTGCTGGGTTACCTGTGGTTGATGCGCAGGCGAAAGGTGGCAATGGTCTACCCCAGCCTGGCGCTGGTTCGCGAGGCGATCGGGCCGCGCCAGAGCTGGCGTCGATTTGTGCCGCCAGTACTGATGCTGCTCGCACTGGCCTGCGGGCTGACAGCCATTGCCCGCCCGACCGCCGTGGTGACCTTGCCGTCGCAGTTCCACACCATCGTGCTGGCCATCGATGTGTCGCTCAGCATGCGCGCAACCGACGTGCAGCCCGACCGGATCACTGCAGCACAGGCCGCCGCGAAGGCCTTCATCGAAGACCATCCGCCGCGTTCACGGATCGGCATCGTGTCGTTCGGCGGCTCGGCGCAACTCGTGCAAAAGCCTACCGATAACAGCGAAGACCTGATCGCGGCCATCGAACGCTTCCAGTTGCAGCGGGGCACTGCCACCGGCAGCGCGCTGGTGGTGGCGCTCGCAACCCTTTTTCCGGACGATGGAATTGATGTTGAATCGGTGGTGTTCGGCCGCAGCGGCCGAAGCGGTGGCAGTGACACCGGTCGCGGCCCATCGGGCAGTCCGCCTCGCGCCCCGGTCAAGCCAGGCTCGTACAGCTCTGGCGTCATCGTGCTGCTGTCGGATGGCCGTCGCACCACCGGCCCCGACCCGATCGAAGTCGCCAAGATGGCGGCCGACCGCGGCGTGCGGGTCTTTACCGTCGGCTTCGGCACGCTCGAAGGCGCCACCATCGGATTTGACGGCTGGTCGGCCTATGTTCGACTCGACGAAGAAACACTTAAAGCCGTGGCCGAAATGACTCGCGGGGAGTACTACCACGCCGGCACCGCGGCCGATTTGAAAAAGGTCTACGAAGAACTCAACGCCCGCTTCGTCCTGGAGCGCGGCGAAACCGAAGTCACAGCGCTTTTTGCCGGCAGTGCTGCGATCCTGGCAATTGCAGCCGGGTTGCTGTCAATCATCTGGTTCGGGCGGCGGGCCTGAGCCGACACTGGCTAGGTCAGACCCCGGTCGTATCAGATTACCCGGCGTCAGATCTCTCGGCCACACGAACTCAGATAAACTCCGACCGCTTTTATCGCGACGCGGTCGCAGCACTGTAATCTCGACCCTCGAAAATATTTTTTTTCATTGAGCAGTCATCATGAATCGAACTACGACGCTTTCGAGCTCAGCCGCCTCCAGTCCTCTCGATAATGCCGGCTCACCCGGCCTGGCTGGCATTGCGCTATTCGTGGCGCTGCTGGTGGGCGGCTCCGGGTTCGTGCTCTATTCGCTCTTCAACGACGTTGGCAGTGCCGCCTCGGTTCCCTGGGCATTGCTCATCCTGGCGCTGTTCATTGCGCTCGGATTCGAGTTCGTCAATGGTTTCCATGACACCGCCAATGCGGTGGCCACCGTCATTTACACCCACTCGATGCCGGCCCAGCTGGCAGTGATCTGGTCGGGCATCTTCAACTTCCTGGGGGTCATGGTTGCCAGCGGCGCGGTCGCCTGGGGCATCGTCTCGCTGCTGCCGGTCGAACTCATTCTTCAGGTCAACTCGAGCGCCGGCATGGCGATGGTGTTTGCACTGCTGCTTGCCGCAATTATCTGGAATCTCGGCACCTGGTGGCTCGGGCTGCCTTCTTCCAGCTCGCACACCCTGATCGGCTCGATCATCGGTGTCGGTGTTGCCAATTCACTGATGTCGACCGGTCAAGCGACCAGCGGCGTTGACTGGGGCAAGGCCAAGGAAGTCGGCATGGCATTGCTGATTTCCCCGGTCGTCGGCTTTTGCGCCGCCGCCCTGCTCTATCTGGCCATGCGTGCGGTCATTCGCAACAAAGTGCTCTACGAAGCCCCCCGTGGCGATGCGCCGCCGCCCTTCTGGATCCGAGCCCTGCTTATCCTCACCTGCACTGGCGTCAGCTTTGCACACGGCTCGAATGACGGTCAGAAGGGCATGGGCCTGATCATGCTGATTCTGGTCGGGATCGTACCGACGGCCTTCGCGCTCAACCGCACGCCCGACGCCTCGAAAATGGAACAATTTCGGGCATCGTCTGCAGCCGTCCAGCAAGTCCTCACCAAGTACGCGGTCCCGGGCATCAAGGTCGAGGATGCGCGCGAGACCGTCAAAGACGCGGTGACGCTCAAGAAGTTCACCGACCAGACCACAGTCGGTCTTAACGAGCTGGTGGCGAGCACGCTCAAGAGCGTCGAGGCCTACAAGAGCTTCAGTACCGTGCCGACCGAACTCGTCTCGAACCTGCGCAACGACATGTACCTGATCGGCGAAGCCTTGAAGCTGATCGACAAGAAAAAGCAGCTCACGATCTCGGAAGCCGAGCTGGCAACCGTCGTCGCGTATCACAAGTCGGTTGACGATGCGACCCGGTTCATCCCGACCTGGGTGAAAATTGGCGTGGCCATTGCACTCGGCCTGGGCACGATGATCGGCTGGAAGCGCATCGTCAAAACCGTCGGCGAGAAGATCGGCAAAACACACCTGACCTACGGCCAGGGCGCAGCTGCCGAAACCGTGGCAGCCATGACAATCGCCACTGCCGACCACTTCGGTCTGCCTGTCTCGACAACCCATGTGCTGTCATCGGGCGTGGCCGGCACGATGGCCGCCAGCGGCGCCGGGTTGAACGCCAGTACCGTGAAAAGCATCGCGCTGGCCTGGGTGCTCACGCTGCCGGCATCGATCATGCTGGCAGGCTTCCTGTTCTGGTTCTTCAGCCAGATTTTCTGACAGCTACTTCAGCTCGATCTAGATGAAGCTGAATTCAAAGGCGTTGGCATTGATCACGTTATGCGCAACGCCGCTCAGGCGGGTATAAGACACCCCCGCCTGAAGCGCGACATCCCGCGTGCCACCCGGCTCTTCCAGCCGCAGGATGCCGGTGGTCATCGGCACCACCACATAGTCATGGCCATGCACGTGATGCCCGGTATCGGCACCGGGCGCAAAACGCCACTCGGTGACAATCACGCGATCGTTGTCGATCTGAACCGTCGGGGTTGCTTTCATTGCTCACACTCCCATTGCATGAAAAACACGCTTTTTGAAATCAAATGAATAGGGGTGCCAGAAGGCCATCTGCCGCTGAGCCATCATGACCCCAGCAAGCTTGTGACGCGGCGAAATCCACCAGTGGGTGCCGGCCACGCCGCCCCACTGAAACTCGCCAAGCGAATCAGGCGGATCGATCGCCGACGGCGCGATCGTGACCGATCCCCCCAGGCCAAAACCCTTCCCCGGCACTGGCCCCAGGCCTGCAAAGGCAATCGACATACCCGCAGGCAGCTGGTTGCTCATCATCAATGACAGCGTCTCGGGCTTGAGCAGTGTCGGGCCATCGGGCAGCAGGCTTCGCACCAGAGCGAGCATGTCGGGCAGGGTCGAGACCAGCCCACCGCCGCCTGACAGATTGGGGGCCGCTCGCAGATAGGCCTGCGGATAAGGCGCGTTGTCGGTGCGCGTCAGACCAGGCTCCATCGGGTTGAGCAGATTGGCGCCGGCGTAATAGGCGACGAAACGATCGTGGTCAGCCTGCGGCACCACGAAGCCGGTGTCGACCATGCCAAGCGGATCGAGGATGCGCGCCTTGATGAAGACATCAAACGGCTGGCCACTCACCACCTCCACCAGACGCGCCAGCACGTCGGTGGCCACCGAATACTGCCAGGCCGTGCCAGGATGAAAGCTCAGCGGCAGATCGGCAATCACATCGGTCATGGCCTCGAGCGTATTCATCGGACTGAGCACCTTGCGCGCCTGATAGGCCTTGTAAAGCACCGTGCCGGGGTCAAAGAGGCCGTAGCTCAGCCCCGATGTGTGGGTGAGCAGATGGCGAATGGTGATCGACGCAGCAGCCGGATCGGTATCGTCGATTGAGCTCGGGTCACGGCGCAGAACGCGGCGATTGCCAAGCTTGGGGATGAAGCGCTCGATCGGATCGTCGAGTGCAAAGTGGCCTGCCTCAAAGAGCAGCAGGACAGCAATCGAGGTCACCAGCTTGGTGTTCGAAAAGGCTCTGAAAATATGGTCGCTGCGCAGCGCGACCCGACTCTCCCGGTCGGCCCAGCCCACCTGATCCACTTCGACCAGATCGCGTCCCGACAACACGGCCCAGGACACACCGGGCAGCACATCGAGATCGACATAGCCTTGCATCGCGGCCTTCACGCCACCGAAATCACGCCCGCTGTTCACCACCTTCATTTCTTGCATGCCAACTCCGTATCGGTCTCAGGTCATTAGCCAACCGGTCATACCCAAGCCGTCCGGCGCGACAGGCTGACGTGAATTTCCGGAATCATGATGGCCACCAGGCTCACTTCAATGCGCGAGCCGGTGCGCTATGCTCGCACGACCAACAGAGGAGCTTCAAACGTGTCTTCGATTCAGGCGGTCATCTGGGATTTCGGCGGCGTGATTTCTTCGAGCCCCTTTGAGGCCTTCGCGCGCTTTGAGGTCGAACGCGGACTGCCGAAGGATTTTCTGCGCACGGTCAATGCGACCAACCCGCACGACAATGCCTGGGCGAAACTCGAACGCAGTGAATTCACTGCCGACGCCTTCGATGCCGCGTTTGCCAGCGAAAGCCTGGCGCTCGGTCATGAAGTGCGCGGCCGCGACGTGTTGCCCCTGCTTTCTGGCCATATCCGCCCCGAGATGGTCGAGGCACTGCGGCGCATCAGCGCAAAGATGAAGACCGGCTGCATCACCAACAACTTCAAGGCGATGGGCGCGAGCCCCATGGGGAGTCTTTACAAAAACGACATCATGGGACTCTTTCATCATGTGATTGAAAGCGCCAAGGCCGGCCTGCGCAAGCCCGATCCGCGCATTTATCTGATGATGACCGATGCGCTGCAGGTCGAGCCGTCGGCCTGCGTCTATCTCGACGACCTCGGCATCAACCTCAAGCCCGCCCGCGAACTCGGCATGCGCACGATCAAGGTCGGCGATGCGCGCCCGGCACTCGATGAACTCGAGCGCCATGTGGGATTTGCGCTGATCGACTGAACCCCCAGTCACTGACGCGCGGAACAGATCCGCGCGCTTAATGCCTTTCGTCATTGGCGGGCATCGAGCACCAGCTGGGTCTGGGTCACCACGGCGCACAGCTTGCCATCAGCGTTCCGGATCGAGGTCTGCCAGACCAGAGTGCTGCGGCCGCGATGCAGGGCCAGACACTCAGCAGTCACCGTGCTGCCAACCCGAGCACCGGCAATGAACTTGGTGCTCGAATCGGTGGTGGTCGTGCCTTTGCCGGCGCTCAGATTGACGATCGTTCCGACGGCGCCAAGCGTGTCGGCAAAGGCCATATAGGCGCCGCCGTGCATGATGCCGCCACCGGTACACAAATCAGGCCGCACGAGCAGCGTGGCCACTACCCGATCCTGCGCGACTTCAGTGAGTGTCACGCCCATCAGGCCCGGGAAGAGCGGATCGAGCTTCGCCTGGATATCGCTCATCGACAGCATGAAAATCTCCTTGATTGATTGTTGTTTGAATGCCGCTTAGCTTGGGCATCACATCAGGCCCGCTTGCCGCCGGCGATCACCAGACCGATGCCTCCCAGGATCACCAGCGACGCCAGCAAGAGTCGCAGGCTCAGCTGCTCATCAAGAAAGACCACCGCGCCGATCGCCGTGATCACCGGAACGCTGAGCTGCACCACCGCCGCATTGGTGGCTTTCAAAGCAGGTAAGGCGGTATACCAGATCGCATAGCCAAGCGCCGACGCCAGCGCGCCCGATGAAACCGCCCACCAGAATCCTGCCGTGCTGATCGAGACCTGATCATGCATCACCAGGCTGACAGCCAGAGCCATCGGAATGGTGCGCAGGAAATTGCCGGCGGTGACCCGAGTCGGATCACCCTGCCCCTTGGCTCGCAGCGAATAGACGCCCCATGAGAGCCCGGCGCACACCATCAGCAGTGCTCCGGCAAGCGGCGGTGCCGACAGACCCGGCAGCAGCAGGCTGACCAGGCCGGCAATCGCCATTAGCAGCCCGATGACCTGCACGGCTTGAAAACGCTCTCCTGACCACAGACCGTACCCGATCATGGTGAGCTGAACCGAGCCGAACAGCACGAGTGCGCCCGAGGCCGCAGGCAGGCTGCCATAGGCGAACGAAAAGGCGGCAGCGTAGCCAAAGAGCGCCAGCGCAGACCGCCAGTTACCGTCGCCCGACTGCTCGCGTCGGGTGGATCGCACGATCAGCCAGAGCACCAGCGCGCCCGAGACCATGCGGATGGTCGTGAAACTTGCCGCATCGATGGCCGGCGCCTTGAGGGCCGCGCGGCACAACAGCGAGTTGCCGGCAAAGGCGATCATGGCCAGGACGGTCAATACAGCGATTCGAGCGATCGACATCTCCAAACTCCTTCTCGAACCGATGCAAGTGGGGCAGGCTGCGCCCGCGCAAGCCCATTCAGACCTGCCTGGTCATCGCCAGGCGCAACCCCAGAAAAACAAAGACTGCGCCAACACCGCGATTGAACCAGAGGGCAGCACCCTGACCGAGCCCAATGGCGCTTACCCTTGCCGCAGACCATGCCAGCAGCAAACACCACAGCAGACCATTGAGGTTGAAGACCGCGCCCAGAAACAGAAAGGCAAGCGTCTTGTCGGTCGCGCCAGGATCGATGAACTGTGGCACGAACGCCAGAAAAAAGAGCGCCACTTTCGGATTGAGCAGATTGGTGAAAAAACCTTGAGCAAAAACCGCGCTCATGCTCGGTGCCGGCAAGCGCTGATCTGCAGGCTGATATGAAGGCTCATTTTTCGTCTCATTTTTCAGCGCGACTGCCGCACGAGTCCGCAGCAAAGACACGCCGATGTAGACGAGATAGGCCGCGCCGATCAACTTGATGACCGTGAATGCTGAGGCCGACGCAGCCAGCAGCGCGGACAGCCCGAGCGCGGCGGCAATGACATGGACACAGCATCCGACGGAAACGCCGAGGGCAGCAACCGCGCCCGCCCGCGCGCCTTGCGTCACACTGCGGGTGATGATGAAGAGCGAATCGGCGCCCGGTGTGATGTTGAGCAGCAAACCCGACAGGACGAAGAGCGGGAGGTCGTGGGTGCCGAACATGGGGGCTCACAGCCAGGAAGCTTGCAGGCGCCAGGGCGCATGCGCAATTGGAAAACGCAATCGGGAAAGTATAAGCGGGCCAATGACGGCACCCATGAGGCGACACCGATGAGGCAGCAAGCAGGACTGTTCTACGGCTGGCACATTGTTGCCGCCTGTTTCGTGATTGCGGCTTTTGCATGGAGTCTCGGGCTCTTTGGATCGAGCGTTTACCTGCAGTCGCTCACCGCAGAACGAGGCTGGACGGTCTCGACGATTTCCTCGGCAATCACCCTGTTTTTTCTTGTTAGCGCGGCAGTACAGCGAGTTGTCGGGCGCAGCATCGATCGCTGGGGTCCTAAGCCGGTGCTCTCGATCGGCTGCCTGTCGCTTGCCGGCGGAGTCGCGCTGATCGGGCAGGTCGCCTCACCCTGGCAGCTGTATCCCTGCTTCGCGCTGGTCGGCATCGGATGGTCGACTTTGTCGACGACCGGCATTTCGGCCACCGTCGCCCCCTGGTTCGAGCGGCATCAGGGGCGGTCGATCACCCTGGCCCTGATGGGCGCGAGCCTCGGTGCCATCGTCGGCGTGCCACTGCTGATCGCGACCCTCGCCCGCTTCGGCCTCGAAGGCGGGCTGTTGCTTGCAGCGCTCCTGGCTCTCGCCGTGCTGCTGCCGCTGATCGGCATCGTCCTGCGCTATCGACATCCCGAAGATCTCGGGCTGAATCGCGATGGGGATATCCCTGCAGCTGGCGAACCGGTTGCCACCGCGCCAGTGCCGATCGCCCATTCAGGTAACCGCTCGAGACTGCTGTGGAGCACGACAACCGGTTTCGCACTCGCGCTCACGGTTCAGATCGGCTTCATCACCCACCATGTGAAGCTGGCCGAGTCAACGCTCGGCGCTCATGGGGCAGGCCTTCTGGTGAGTGCCGCGGGCGTCGCCGCACTGATCGGCCGGATGATCCTGGTGCGAATCGTCGACCGCGTCGATGTGCGACGGCTTGCCGCCGGCATCCTGGCGCTTCAGACCCTGGCGCTGATCGCCATCGCCGCCGGGCCGAGCGCATGGGTGCTGGTGGTCGCAAGCCTTGCTTACGGCTAGGGCATCGGCCATGTCACGACGCTCGGTCCAGTGGTCGTGCGCCGCGAGTTCGGTGCGAGTGCCTTCGGTGCCACCTATGGCACGGCCGCCACCGTGATCCAGCTCAGTTCGGCTTTTGGCCCCTTTCTGCTCGGCGCGCTGCGCGACGGCTTTGGCAACTATCGCCCGGGGCTTGCACTCGCGGCAGTGCTCACCTCGGCGGGATGTCTTGTTCTGGTGCTCGGTGGCCGTCGCGAACGCGCATCAATTGAAAACCACCTCGCCAAATAGACCGACCTGAACGATGTAGTCGGCCAACTCGGCATTGATCAGGCTTGAATTGCCTGCCGCGCGCGCCTCGCGAAGCATCCCGGCCCAGGCTTCGTCCAGCACTGTCTGCCCGTCTTGCAGGATCATCGCCACCCCTCTGGACACCACCGTCGCATCCAGCAGCTGCCACCCAAGCTCACCGTCATGGTCAGTCACCTCAAGACGTCGATATCCGGCATCACCCAGCTCGTGACGGCGCGCACTCGCCCAATGGTCGATACCGCCTTCAACCGCGGTGGTGAGGATGTCGGTAAAAAATGTGTCGTCGGTCATTGCAGCCGGCCTCGTCCAGGTTGAAACATGGGTCGCGATTTTACGTCGGTGCTGACGTCAATGAAGTGAGCCTTTGGCCTACGAGCATCAACATGAGGCTCTGTGACTTGATGATGCAGCACGACGCCGACGGTTATCATGAGTTTGCAGGCATCGCTGCCAGTGTTTTACTCATCAAACATCCAGACAAACAGGGACACCATGGGACAGGTCGAAGGCAAAGTGGCATTCATTACCGGCGGTGCCTCGGGCATCGGCGCCGCCTGTGCAAGGCTTCTGGCAAGCGAAGGCGCGCGTGTCGTCATCACCGACCTGGACGATGCCGCCGGCAAGACGCTGGCCGCTGACATCGTCGCGCAGGGCGGCAATGCGAGTTTCGTTCGCCAGGACGTGACCGATGAAGCCGCCTGGCCCGAGATCATTGCCAGTATCGAGCGCACCCATGGTCGACTCGACATTGCCGTGGCCAATGCCGGCATCGCGGTCTTCGGGCCAGCGCTCACGATGTCGCTGGCCGAATTTCGCCGCCAGAACGCGGTCAACATCGACGGCGTCTTTCTTACCGTCAAGCACGCGATTCCGGCCATGCGCCGCAGCGGTGGCGGTGGCTCGGTGATCATCATGTCGTCGGTTGCGGGGCTTCGCGGCGCTGCCAACCTCGCGGGCTACAGTGCCAGCAAAGGCGCCGTGCGCCTGTTTGCCAAATCGATGGCGATGGAGTGCGCGGCGGCCGGCGATCGCATCCGCGTCAACTCGGTCCACCCCGGCATCATCGTCACGCCGATCTGGACCAAAGCGGCGACACCCGCCGGCGGCGGGCAGGCTGGCGCGCTCGATCCCTTCGCCATGGCAAAAGTCGGTGTCCCATTAGGCGTGCCGGCACAGGCCGAGGAAATCGCCAATGGCGTGCTGTTCCTGGCCAGTGACGCCTCACGTCACATGACCGGTGCTGAACTGGTCATCGATGGCGGCATGACCGCCGGATCGGTGCGTCGGCCCGACTGATCAGCAATCGGCAGACACTCTCAGGAGGGTCTTGCCGACGCCCTGCCCGCTCAGGGCATAGTCGAGCGCCTGTCGATAGTCCTCGAAGGCAAACTCACGCCCGACCGGTGGCGACAGGCGACCATCGCCGACCCACTGCAGCAGCTCGGCGAGTTCAGCGGCCGCCTTCTCGGGCTCGAATCCCAGGAACTGTCGCACGTCCACGCCTACCAGGGCAGCGCCTTTCAGCAGTGACAGGTTCGCGGGCAGGGCCGGTATCGCGCCGCCCACGAAGCCCACCACCAGATGCCGGCCTTCCCAGTTGATCGAGCGAAAGGCCAGCTCGAAAAGCGGCCCGCAGACCGGGTCGAACACCACATCCGGGCCTTTGCCGTCGCACAGCGCCTTGAGGCGATCACGCCAGCCATTGCTTGCCGTGTCCATCACCTCGTGGGCGCCGGCGGCCTGCGCAAAGTCGCGCTTGGCCTGGGTCGAGCCGGTGGCGATCACGCGCGCCCCCATCAGACGGCCGATCTGCACGGCGGCAGCGCCGACCCCGCCTGCAGCACCCAGCACCAGCAAGGTCTCGCCGGCCGCGAGCGCGGCGCGATCGCGAAGGCCATGCAGCGCAGTGAGGTAATTGACGCGAAACCCCGCGGCCTGCGCCTCGCTCATCGATGCAGGAATCGTCTGTACATCGCGGGCGTGCGCCCTGACAAACTGTGCAAAGCCACCGCTGACTCGCGCCATCACCCGATCGCCGATAGCCAGGCCCTCGACCTGAGCACCCACCGCCGCGATGCGTCCACCGACCTCCTGGCCCGGCGTATGCGGCAGGGCCGGCTTGACCTGATAGCGCCCGAGCGAGACCAGCGAATCAACATAGCCGACACCGCAGGCAACGACCTGGATGAGCACCTCCCGCGGGCCGGGTACCGGCATCTCGACCTCACGGATCGCATAGTCGGCAATCGAGTCGAGGCGGCTGGCTTCAATCAGTTTCATGGTGTCCTGCAACAGATTTGAAGATTGCGGAAAGGGCGATCCGCAGGGTAACCCGGAGTGTGGCGCACAGTGTCGGGTCAGCAGGCGTCGACTACACTCGAGCCAGTTGGAGACACCCCATCATGCCGAAAACAGAGCCGTTGATCAGCGGCAAGATCCTGATCGAAACGCAGGGCCCGGTCACCACGATCATCATCAATCGTCCGCAGGCACGCAATGCACTCGATCGCGAGGCGACTCTGGCGCTGGCCGCAGCGATTGCGGCCTTCGAGTCCGATGAGTCAAGCGCAGTTGCGGTCCTGACCGGCGCAGGCGGCCATTTTTGCGCCGGCGCCGACCTCAAGGAACTGGCCTCGGGCGTCGACTACATTCCCTTCGCCGGCAGTGCGCAAGGTCCGCTTCATCGACCCTGCCGAAAGCCGGTCATTGCTGCGGTCGCGGGCCATGCCTGCGCCGGCGGATTGGGGGTCGCGCTGTGGTGTGATCTGCGGATTGCAGAACGCAGCGCTTCGTTTGCGGTGCTGTCACGCCGCTGGGGCGTACCGATGAGCGATGGCACCACCGTGCGGCTGCCGCGGCTGATCGGCATGAGCCGGGCAATGGACATGCTGCTGACCGCCCGCAGCGTCAGTGGCGAAGAGGCCAAGCGGATCGGACTGGCCAACCGCGTGGTCGATGACGGCTGTGCGCTTGCACAAGCGCAGTCGCTGGCGCTGCAGATGGCGCAGTTTCCGCAGATCGCGATGCGCTCCGATCGCGCCTCCGCCATTGAGCAGGCCGATCTGCCTCACGACCAGGCGATCGCCCGAGAGCTCGAACTCGCCACTGAGGCCAGACAGAAAGAGGCCCGAGCCGGCGCGAGCCGATTCGCGCAGGGCGACGGTCGCCATGGCTCGATGACAGCCTCGGCCTCAAAGGATCGGTCGTGATGCGCGCGGTGGTCTGTCGAGAGTGCGGCAATGATGCGGCGGTACAGATCGAGACCCTGCCGGAGCCTGTGGTCGACGAGCATGGCGTGCGCATTGCCATTGCATCGACCGGCGTGAGCTTTGCCAATCTGCTGGTGCTGGCCGGCAAGCATCAGAACACGCCCCCGGTGCCGTTTACACCGGGCACCGAAGTCAGCGGCATCGTGATCGAATGCGGCGCGAAGGTCAGCCGTTTTCGACCGGGTGACCGGGTCGCCGCGAGCGTGCGCAACGGCGGCTTTGCCGAGCTGGTGGTTGCCCCCGAGCGCACCGTCTATGCGCTGCCCGAGGCCATCGACTTCGACGCCGCAGTTCAGTTTCCCACGATCTATGCCACCGCCTATGCCGGGCTGGTCTGGCGCGCCCGCGTGCTGCCTGGCGACACCGTTCTGGTCCATGGCGCAGCGGGCGGCAGCGGACTCGCCGCCATCGACATCGCGAAATGCCTTGGCGCGCGTGTGATCGCCTCGGTCAGCAGCCCGCTCAAGGCCGAGGCCTGCCGACGGCATGGGGCCGATGTCGTGATCAACCACCGCGAGCAGTCAATCCGCGAGCACGTGCTTGCCCTGACCGATGGCCGAGGCGCCGAAGTGATCTTCGACCCGGTGGGCGGCGAGGCCTTCGACGAATCGATTCGGTGCATCGCACCCGAGGGCCGCCTGATCACGATGGGCTTTGCCAGCGGCACGATTCCTCGCGTGCCGGCCAACATCCTGCTGGTCAAGAACTTCGATGTGATCGGGCTCTATTGGGGCTATTACCTGGGATGGTCGAAACAGGCCGCCCATCCGCGCGAAGAGGCTCGGGTGAGAGCGGCGATGGCCGAACTCTTTGCCTGGTGCGAACAGGGTCGCTTGCGCCCTGAAACCCTGGCCCGCTATCGACTCGACGACTGGCGCGCAGCACTCGACAGGCTGGCCGCACGCGAGGTGATTGGGCGAGTCGTGATCAATCCTGTCGCCTCGACGCCTGGGCCGAGGTGAGCTTCGCCAGTGACCCTCATGGCGCAAGAGCCGAACCGAATGTTGACATGCCATTCATGCGCTCACGCGACACGACGGCGTCATTCAGCGCACGCGGCCGGCGTTTTGGGTCATGGCCTGAGAAAACGCGCCCGCCAACTGCGTCAGGTGGTCCACCACGGCCTCGTTTTGATGCTGGGGAGCGATTGCCGAAGGCAGAATCAATGCATGTGACCGGGTGGCATGCTGCTGCAGATGCTGACCATTGGGCAGCCGCCGCGACAGGCCCAGACTCATGTAAATCACCATCTGACCGTTTCGCAGATCGATGGCATCGACTATCACGCGGACGCCGTACAATTGCTCAGGAAAGGTCTGATCGAAAGCGCGGTCAAGCCCCGCGCTGAGCGCCTGTCCGACATCCCGATCAGTGATGGCGACATTCGTCAGTCGGGTGGTGGCCTCAAACGCGTGCGCTGCACTGCCACTCCAGACGAATCCAAGGGCAAGCGACAGTGCTGCGATGGATGCACGAAAGTGGCTTGAAAAGTACCTGAACATCGAACGCCCCCGAAAAGGAAACCGGCCGAATTATAGGATGGCGGGCTTACTCGCAGGGATGGCTGAATGAACGATTGCCTGCTCAGTCGGTAATGCTGTCGGTGCTGCAACGACCATGCACTTGCGACATACCCTTTAGATTAAAGTCGACTCGCCGTGGTGCTGGCGCCTCTAAGGCATCACCACCCCCGCGTTGCTTCATTCCCTGAAACACTCCCGGGTTATCCCCGCAATCTTCCATGAACAAGTCCCTTCGACTCTCTGAAAAATGGTTCCGACGCGGCCTTTGGGTGGTCGCCTTTGTTTTCGCATCCTTCCTCATTGGGCTCGGCAGGACCGTGGTTGGCGATCTGCCCAATGTCGAGGGAAACCTCAGCCTTGAGCAGTTCAGCGATGCACAGGCCGTTGAGCGCCAGCGTCTGGTCGTCGAAGAGGCGAGCAAGCGCAGCACGGTTGCGGATGCGGCGCTGGATCAGGCGCAGTTGAAGCTGCGTTCGGCTGAGTCGGACACCGCCAGCGCGCAGGACAGCTTCAACAACTGGTTGTCCACAAGAAGTGTGACCCAGCGCAGCGAGCAGGACCCGGAGGTGATCAACCGCACCAGAACACTGGAGTCCTTGAGACAAACAGAGCGCCAGGCGCTAGCGGCCGTTGAAAGACAGCAACAGGTGCTGCTGGATGCAGAGCAGGCGGCGCAACGTGCGCAGTCGCAGATGTCGGAGATCCTGGAGGGCGGGCGGGACGCCTTCTCGGCAGCCCAACGCGCGCTGGAATTGCGGGTGTTTCTCTACAGGCTGGCTCTTACGCTGCCCTTGCTGGCAGTGGCGGGCTATCTGTTCGTCAGACACCGCAACGGCCTGTATTGGCCCTTCGTGTGGGGCTTCATCTTTTTCGCCCTGGTGGCTTTCTTTGTCGAGCTGGTGCCCTACCTGCCTTCATGGGGTGGTTATGTTCGGTATGTCGTCGGAATCGTGCTGACCCTGATCGTTGGACGCTACGGGATCATCGCGCTGCAGGACTATCTGGAACGGCAGAAGCAGGCAGAGTTGCTGCCCGAATCACTGCGTCGTGATGAACTGAGTTATGACGTGGCCTTGGGTCGGCTGGCGAAAAGTGTCTGCCCGGGATGCGAGAGGCCGATCGACCTGAAGGACGTCAGGCTGGACTTCTGCCCGCATTGCGGAATCGGTCTACATGACCACTGCAGTGCGTGCAAAGCACGCAAGAGTGCTTTCTCGAAGTTCTGCTATGCATGCGGTGTGCCGTCTGGAGACAGAAGTGGCCCTGCCGCAAGCCGTTGATATCGACGCTGCCTCTGCATGCACACCCTGCGTCGTGGGACAATCCGGTTGATATCCACCAATCGCCTTCGCCCTCGAAAGCCACTCCCCGATGAGCCTCTCATACGGTCCCCAGACCCTCGCCATTCCCGGCCCGTCGATCATTCCGGAGCGCGTACTGCGCGCGATGCACCGGGCCTCGCCGAACATCTATACCGGGCCGCTTGTCGAGATGACCAAATCGCTCGTGCCTGACCTCAAGCGAGTCGCGCGCACCGACCAGCAGCTCGCGATGTACATCGGAAACGGACACACCGCCTGGGAGGTGGCGCTCGCGAACACCCACTCGCGCGGTGATCGTGTGCTCGTGCCCTTGGTCGGCGCTTTCGGGCGCGGTTGGGCGGAGATGGCGCACGGGCTCGGCTTGCAGGTCGAGACGATCGATTTTGGGAACGCATCGCCGATCGATCCAGCGCGCATCGGTGAACGCTTGCGCGCCGACCGCAGCCACGAGATCCGCTCGGTGCTGGTGGTACACGTCGACACCTCGACCTCGCTGCGCGCCGATCTCGCAGCGATCCGCCGCGAGATCGATGCGGCGGCGCATCCGGCGCTCCTGCAGGCCGATTGCATCGCCTCGCTGGGCTGCGACCGCATCGAGATGGACGCCTGGGGCGTCGATGTGCTGATCGCCGGTTCGCAAAAGGGCCTGATGCTGCCACCCGGAATGGCGTTCGTGTTCTTCAACGATCGTGCCGACCATGCGCGTGGCAGGGCCGACTGTGTCACCGGGCACTTCGACTGGCGCCCGCGAGCCAACCCGCCCACGCCCTCGCAGCGGTTCAACGGTACCGCGCCGACGCACCATCTGCATGGGCTGCGCGAATCGCTCGACATGATCGTCCGCGAGGAGGGCATCGAGGCCGTGTGGGCCCGGCACGCGAGGCTCGCGCGCACCGTCTGGGCGGCATTCGAAGCGTGGGAGCGTCCTGGCGGTGTTCGCCTGAACGTGCGCGATCGCGAGCATCGCAGTCATGCGGTTACCGCGATCGAACTGCCCGGCCACGGCACACGGCTGCGCGAGTGGACCGAGCAGCATGCCGGACTGACGCTTGGCATTGGGATCGGCATGGCGCCGCTCGACTCGCCGCGATGGCACGACTTCTTCCGTGTCGGCCACATGGGCCATCTGAGCGCGCACTCGCTTCTGGGAACGCTGGGCTGTATCGGAGCAGGGCTTAAGGCGCTCGGTGTCCCGCATGGCGATGGCGGACTCGACGCGGCGGCTGCTGTCGTGGCCGAAGGCTGAAGGCTGGAGCGTCGCGCAGGGGCGCAACGACCGTACCGACGCTGGCAGCGCGCCAGGCACCTCGGCCGTGTGAACCTGGCCTTGCCATGGGGGAATCTGGATGGGCCAATCGTTCCAGGGGCCGTCATACTTGCTGTGAGGCGGTTGAGTGTTCTATCCCGTTCTGTACCCACCCTGGAGACACCGATGCCCGACGCCGCCCTGCTGAGACCGCTGTGCGAAGACCTGGCGCTGGCGCTGCGCGCGGCCGCCCATCACGGCCTGAGCGAAGGCGTGTGCAACCATTTCAGCGTGGCGCTGCCTGACGACAGCCGCAGCTTCCTGATCAACCCGCGCGGGCTGCACTGGAGCGAGATCGGGCCCGACGACATCGTGCTGGTCGACGAACACGGCACCGTGCTGCAAGGCCGCCATCGCGTCGAGCCCACCGCCATGTTCATCCATGCCGCAGTGCACCGCATCACCGGCCATGCGGTGGTGCTGCACACCCACATGCCCTATGCCACCGCGCTGACGCTGACCACCGACCGCGCGCTCGACACCTGTTCCAGCCAGGGCGCGATGCGCTTTCATGGCCGCATCGGCATCGATACCGACTACAACGGCCTGGCGCTTGACTGGGCCGAAGGCGAACGTATCGCGCGGTCGATGCAGGGCAAAGACGTGGCCTTCCTCGGCAACCACGGCATCATCGTCTGCGGCGCCACCGTGGCGCATGCCTATGATGACCTCTACTACCTGGAGCGGGTGTGCATGCACCAGGTGCTGGCGATGAGCACCGGCCGCCCGCTGGCGCGGGTCAACGAGACACTGTCTGCGCATGTGGCCCGGCAGATCCAGGGCGAGCGCGAGCAGTCGGACCTGTATTTCGAGGCGCTGCGGCGAATGCTGCCAGCGCCTCGGGCCCCCGTCAGTCCGATTCCAGTTGGACCTCGTTCCAGTTGATGGTGCTGCCGCTCAGGTTGCCGCGCACCTTCACCACCGTGTTCACCTTGGCGGCAACGAAGAAGGCACTGCGCCCGATGGCCGTGTCGTTAAGGCCCAGGAAGCTGTTGTCAGACAGGCCGGTGGTGTTCACGGTGACGCCCGCCAGCGTGATGCTGGGGGCAGCGACCGCTGTCAGCGGTGCTTGCAATTCCACACGCTGATCGGCGCTGCGCAGTTCAACCTCGGTGGCCGTCAGCGTTGTCCCGTTCAGGCGGCCGCGGATGCGCAGGTGGTTGCCCACGCCCAGTGCACTGAGGCTGGCAACCTTCTTCCATTCCGTGAGCGAGTCCACTTTGACGGTGACGCCCGGCAGGCCGTTCAGCGTGAAACTGCTGGTGGCTGATGTGAGCGTGGCGATGTCGCCCTCGGCGCGTGCGCTGTCGCGAAACGACACCTTGCTGGCTTTGAGCGTGCCGTTGGTGATGCTGCCTTCGGCCTCCACCTTCACACCGGGCAGCAGGTCTGCCGCTGCGCCGGCTTCCCAGCGTGTGCTGCTGTCGGTAGTGACAGTCAGGTTGCCCAGCTTGAAGCTTGCTGCGGTGCCGCTGGTGACCGTGCCTTCGAATTCGGCCTGGGCTTTCGTGGTGCTGGTGCTGACCACAGGTCCGTTGGGCTGCACCTTGGTGGCCGACAGTGTGCCGCAAGGGGTGCCGGCGGCACCGCTGCAACTGCTGCCCTTCACTTCGACCACGAGGCCGTTCCAGGAGCCGGCGGGCATATCGCTGGTGGTGGTGGCTGTGGAGTAAGTGACGGTGAGCGTGCCGATGTTGAAGCTGGTGGAGCCGTTGTGGTTGGCCACCACGCCCTTGGCCTCGAACTGGCCTGACGCGGTGGACAGCTTTTGCAGGTAGCCGGCTGTCACCGTGCCGCTGCCGGACACCAAGCCTTGGACGCGCACGTTATCGCCCACTGCGGGGACCAGGCCTGTGCGCAGCACGTTGTCTTCGTAGCGCGTGGTGGTGTCGTCGATGCGGATGGTCTGGCCCATCAACACGAATCGGTTGGCGTCCAGGACGCTTTCAATGCGGCCCGACAGCGCGCTGTCAACGGTGAAACTCTTCACGCTGCTGGCACTGTCGAAGTCGACCCTGACGACCATGCCCACCCGCAGGTTGCCTTGCGTGGTGCTGCCGCCGTCGCCACGGATGGTGCGGTCGTCGAACACGATGTCCACGCCCCGGTCCTCGTAGTGCACGCCATTGACGATGACGCTGCCGAAGCCCTGGACAGTGCCGTACGAGATGCCAGTGCCAAATGCCACGCCGCCACCGCCGCTGCCGCCGCCGCCGAGGTTGGGGCCGGTGGCGATGCCGGCGCCAGTACCGCCAATGCCGCCATCGCCGCCGCCGCAGGCGGTCAGCAGTATGGCCAGGCATGCAGCGGCGCAGCGGCGGGCCAGATATCTTGTTTGGAATGGGTGCATGTCAGCGCTCCTTGGTGGATGTCGGGGCCACGGGCGCCTCGATGTAGTAGATACCCATACCCAGGCGCACACGCGGTGCATCGGGCCGGTCAGGTGAATTGTCGATGTCGTTCGCGGCCAGCCAGCGGTCGAGCTTTTCCAGCAGGGCCTGCGCGTCGCTGGCACTGCGGCGGCGGAACTCGGCCACTGCGTCGGCAGGCATGTTCAGGTACAGCACCTTGCGCTGGTAACGCGGGTCGCTGTCGCCATACTGCAGGTTATGGTCGATGGTGCTGATCAGGGCGGCCACGTCGCTGCCCAGGATGTCCAGCTTGTCGATCTCGCTGGCGCGCGGCACGTAGGCGCGGGTGGTCATCGCCAACAGGTTATCGTCGCGCCGTTGCACGGCGCCCACGCGCAACAGTTCGTCGAGCACAGCGCGGACTGGCATGTCGCCACTGTGCCGGCGCACAAGGTTGGCGAAGCTGCGCTCGCCGTCATGCACATGCAGCGCAGCGGGCGCGCCATCAAGGTCCTGGAAGTCGGGGTCACGGGCCCAGGCTGTCAGCACGCGGGCGGCGCGGTTGTAACCGTCGGCGGCGGGTGCAGGCAGCGGCTGTGTGGCAGCCACCAGCCGCTGCGTGTCCTTGCGCGTCAGCCCCGTGAGGATGGATGCCCGCGAGAGGCTGGGCTTCTTGCCCGGGATGCCGAAGTCCTCCATCGCAACCTGTACGTACACGCGCTTAGCCAGTTCCTCCAGCACGCTGAAGGGCAGGTTATGCCGCAGCAGCAGCTTGCACAACGGCCGCAATAGCTGCAGCACTGCGGCGGTCAGCGCCTGGAGCAAGCGTTCGTTGGGATGTCCGGTGGCGTCCATATGTGGGAAATATATCCCAATAAATCGAGAAGATCAAGAGGGACGAGAGATCGTTCGTACACACGTGGGACAGCGCACGAAGCGGGGCCGCCGATACCCTGACACCGTGGGAACCAAACCGCTCAAGGACTTCGTCAGCCTGGACGCGACGCGCGCTGATCGAGGCTGATCAAGCGCGTGTTCGAGATCGACATGGAGCGCTGCGGGGCCGACGACCGACTGGCGCTGGAGCCACTGTGCTTCGACGGCACCCGCGTTGCTGACGGCCGCAGCGGGCGCGGTAATCAGCCGAGAGCGAGCGCCGACAAATCCGGATGGTGACGGTGGTGTGGCGTGGCGTGCTCAAACGCCTGACCCAAAGACAGCACCGTTCGCTCGTCAAATGCCTTGCCCAAAATCTGTAATCCGACCGGCAAGCCCTCGACCAGACCGGCGGGTTGCGACAGCGCGCACAAGCCAAGGTAATTCGCCTGCCGGGTCAAGGCACCCGGGATGGGCGAGGCCTCATCGATCTGCTGCACTGCCATCGCGGGAATCGCCACAGACGGCAGCAAGAGCGCATCGAAGGGCTCGAACCAATTCGCAAAAGCCCCGCGCAATTCGCTCATGGTTCGCAACTCCTGGGCGTACTCCCAAGATTTGAAATTGGCCGCATTCTGGATCCGCTGCCGTACCGCAGGCCCCAACAGCGCATTCGGATCGTCGACATAGTCGCGATGCAGGGCATGCGCCTCGCAGGCAATGATGCGCCCGGTATTGACCGACAATCCGAAAAACCAGTCGGGAAGTCGCACCGGCACGATCTGCGCGCCCAGGGATTCAAACACTTTCGCCGCATCCTGCCAGGCCTGCGTCACACCGGGATGCATGAAGTCGGGCAACTGCTTCACATCGGGCAGCGCCAGACGCAAGCCCCTGACTGAGCGAGGCTCGCGTGAGAATTGCTCGAGCGGCTGAGCAAGCGTGACCGGATCGCGCGGATCGGGTGCCGCCAGTGCATCAAGCAGCAGGGCACAATCACGGACATTGCGCGCCATCGGCCCGATCGAATCGAGCGTCCAGCTGAGCAAACCCGTGCCGTAAAGGCTGATGCGCCCGTAGGTCACTTTCAGACCGGTCAAGCCGTTGAAAGCCGAGGGAATACGGATCGAGCCGCCGGTATCGCTGCCGATGCCGACCGGCGCAAAACCGGCTGCCACCGCAACGCCAGTCCCGCTCGACGATCCACCCGGCACTCGGTGGGTGGCGAGATCCCAGGGATTTCGCGAGGTCTGCATCAGCGGATTGGTGCCCCAGCCGCCGAAGGCAAACTCGGTCATGTGCAGTTTGCCCAGCGGCACCATGCCGGCCTGCAGCAGTCGCTCCACTGTGGCACTGGTTTGCGTGCCTCTCCGATCGATGAAATGTCGGGAGCCGAACGTGCCGATTCGACCTTCGATGTCGAGCAGGTCTTTCAGCACGATCGGCAATCCATGCAAAGGGCCAAGCGCCATTCCGGCCGCGCGCTGCTGATCAGCACCGCGCGCCAGAGCCCGCGCCTGCTCGGCATAGACCTCGGTGAAGGCATGCAGGGTCGGATCCGCCTTGTCGATCCGATGCAACAGAAACTCGGTCAACTCGAGCGACGACAACTGACGCGCATCAAGCATCGACTTCAGCTCGGTCAAACCCATCCATGCCAGGGACATGCCTTTTTCCTCCGGTTGTGAAATGCGAATCAGTCGAGGGTCACGCCCAGCGCTGATAATTCCTTAATCCACTGCGGGGCATCGTCGCGCCACAGACGCAAGGCCTCTGCACGGCTCGGTCAGGAGAGGCAGATCGGGCAGCTTGGGGCTGCGAATCGGGCCGGTCGTCGCAATCGGACGCACGCCTTGACTGGCCACGGTTGAAAAGGCCTGATCGCTGCCGACGCACCTCTGCAACTGACCCGAGCCGATTTCGATCCACCTATCAGACAGTTGGTGGGAAATAAACTTTTTCTCTGGGCGGGCAGTGCAGGACGACGCATTGCACACCGCCCTCAGCGCCGCGCAGATCAGGAAAGGGCTCATCGGCGGAGACAAAGATCGACTCCCACTCGGTGAGTTCGCGCTCGCCGAACTGAAGTCGGCCGCTCAGCACGACAATGAATTCGCCCTGACTGGCCGCGTGCCGATGCACACTCATTGCCTGACCGCGATCCAGGCAGACCTCACCCACGCCCAGACCTTCGTCGCTAACCGCCAGCAGGAAATGCTCGCCCTGCTCACGCGTCGCCGCTTGCCGCCCTGCCTCATCCAGAACCCTGACCGGCCCGACGCTCTCATGGCGCTTGGGGCCACGGATCATTTGGTCGCGCGCTTCGTCCAGCGACATCATGCCGGCTTCGCACACCGGTCGGATCGTGAAGTATTTGATCCCCTGATTACCCGAAATCAGCGGCCCGTAGCCGGTATAGGCGCCGGCATAGTGCACGGTCACTGTCTCGACTGCATGCTTGCCGAGCGTGCCGCCTCCGTCCACGAAGAGCTGAAACTGGTTCTGGCGATGAAAGTGCGGCACCAGCGTGGCGTTCGGCGGCTGCTCGATCAGAAAGACCGTGGGCGACAGGACCGGGTCATCGCCCGACTCCATCCACTCGCCCTTGAAGTAACTGTCGCCCCTCACGTCGATGGGTCGTCTGCGAGCGGCGCCATGCTGGCGCGTACCGATCGAAATCATGGTTCGTCTCCTTGCGTGTGCTTGAGCACGATTGTCTTTGATCGCAGTTTACCCGTCGACAGCCCGTCTCGAGGAACCATGGCCGTGCGGAAAAACTCGACCACCCGGATCCCGGCAAAGGGCCAGGTCTGATTCACCGAGCGATTCACACGCAGCGCTCGATCGCCAGTTGACGCAACTTCGTGCGTTGAATTTTGGTGCCGTTGGCACTCTGGGTGGTCGGAAACTCGTCGATCGAAAAGATTCGTCGAGGCACCTTGTAGCCGGCGAGGCGTGATCGACACCATTCGCGCAGTTCGTCCTCCCGAATGTCAGCCCGGTCGCGAACGATGACAAAGCCGACCGCAACCGGCTCGCCATTCAGGTCGATGCCCACCACCTGAGCGCCTGCGACAGCCGGTGCGGCTTCAAGCACCGCTTCGATCTCCTGAGGGCTGGTCAAAAATCCGCCCAGGCGCAGAACGTCCCCGATGCGGGTCAGATAGCAGAATCGACCATCGGCTTCGAGGTAACCGAGGTCACCACTGCGAAACCATCCGTCAGCAGTAAACGCCTCCCTGCTTGCCTGCGGATTGCCGTAATACTCGAGCAGCAGACTCGGGCCGCGCAATTCGAGCTCGCCATGCTCACCTGCTGCAAGGACCCGTCCGGTCTCGGGGTTACATACCCGCACTGAGGCTTGAGGCGAGATCAGTGCGCCGCCGCCCTTGGATCGTTCAGCTTCGGGCAAGGTGAGCGGCTGCAGCGCATACAAGGCGAGACACTCACTCATGCCATACAGGCCGCACGCGATCACGCCACGGGCCTGTGCCCGTTCGACCAGATCATCCAGTGCCGGATTGAATCGCGCAAAGCCGAAACTGCGCAGATGCGGGAAGGGTCGAAGCTCGGGGCGCGCCGCCAGCAGACGCACCAGCATTTCATCACTGCCATTCACATGCGTGATGCACTCGGATTGCATCACGTCAGCCGCTGAGGCCTCATCAAAGACCGCCATCATCCGCATCGGCGCACCCGCTGCCAGCGCGGCCAGCGCCTGGGTGAAACCGAACACACCACACAGCGGCAAGGCCTGCAGCACGCGTGAGCCGGGCGTCGTCATGGCGAAACCGGCTGCCACATCCCGGATGTGCTGAACGATCCCTTGCTGGCCATGGCAGACGAACTTCGGAGCTCTGGTCGTGCCGGAAGTGGTGAAGATCACGCATCTCGACTCGCCGTCAGCCGCTGTCATGACCTCTTCGCCATGTCGCGCAAGATCGGCATAAGCGGTGCACCGGCGGCCGCCAAACCGGAAGTCGGGAATCTCTCCATCGGGAGAAAAAGTGACGATATCGGTAAGCGACGACAGGGCCGCAGGGTCGACCGCATTCAGAATGCCCGCGAAGTCGATACCCTTGAAGGCGGGCCACAACACCAGCGCTCGGCAGCCCGAACGCCCGACGATGTCTTCGAGCTCGTTGGCCCGAAAGCGGGTATTGACCGAGACAACAATCGCGCCGAGTCGCGCGCACGCGAAAAACAGGGCGAGCCATTGCGCAATATTGGGCAGCCACAACCCGACACGATCGCCCGGCCCGATTCCGAGCGCCCGCAGGCCGCTGGCCAGACGTCGGGACTCCGACTGCAAATCGCCAACAGTCCAGTGCCGATGTTCGTCATCGATCGCAAGTGAACCCGAAGGCAAACCCTGGAGAAAATCGGTCAGGCTGTCGGCCATGAAGTCCTGCGCTCCACAAAAATCAAAGTCACTTGAGCGGCGCTTTGCAGACCGATTTCAATGACACATCGAGTCGCGTTCCGGGCAGGACAGCACTCCATTCGAGCGGTGTACGGTTGGCCGAAACAATCGCGCCAGTTCCCATTGCTCCCTTGAAATCAGTACTCTGTACCAACCGCGCACGCTTTCCTGCGCAATCAAACTCGTAGATATCGATCATCGAGCGCACCCCTTCACTGTCGGGCGTGCTGCGATCCATCATGAAGGGGGCCTGTC
>CANKWX010000027.1 GCA_947487165.1 Burkholderiales bacterium | reverse complement strand
GGTACGGGCGCGAAAGCGGCGATTGCTGCCTGCGCGCCGGTTTTCGATTGGTGTCGGTCGGATGGCGGTGCTTGCCTCGGCATCGTCCGGGTCGCCGTCCGGGTCGCCGTCGTCCACAAGCTCTGCGTCGATCGCTGTGACGCTTGAACCTCTTGCGCTCTTTCTGGGCGGGGTCTTTGCGACGGGCCCATCGGCGGGAAGCGCTTCCTCGTGTTCACGCCGGGATGCTTTCGAAGCGCGCCATTTGGAAGCAACCGCTGCGTCGGATAACTCGAGGTCGATATAGACATAGCTGCAGAACTTGCGCAGCGTGTCGAGCTCGATCTGGCTGTCGGCCAGGAAACCCTGCAGAAGGAACGGTGTATCGAGCCAGGGTCGGTCGAGTTCGGCCACATACAGCCCTAACTCGAGCTCCGATACAGCGACCCGCAGCCTGCGGCTCGCCGCAAGTTGCACGACCGAACTGTCGGATTCGCTCTGTTGAGCTGTCTGCGTGATCACTCTGGGTCTTCCTTGACTCGATGAAACCGTTGCCGCGGCGGTGCCGGCAGTTCCGCACGCTGTCCAGACTAGCGAGCCCAACCCCCAGGGCTAAGGCATGACTGCCGGACGGTCAGAGGATTTCGCGACCACCCGACGGGTGGGCGGCAACGTGGGCTTGAACGGCAACCGGGTTGTTGCGTCTTCGTCAGTGTGCGCTCGAGTGTCCCCCGCATGAGGGTCAGTGTGTTTGGGTGACTGTTGCTGCGGATGACGCGTCTTGCCGATCGGATTCGGCGCTGACCCGACCGAGTGCAGAATTGTCGAGCTGGTAGTGATCACGAGCAATCAGATTGAATGCATTCATGCGCACGCCCTTGGTGATTCGCAGACGATTGCGCGAGGACTTGCCCAGCTCGAAGAGGTCGCGTTCGATCGGTTTGGCCAACGGCGATTTATCGGGTGCGGTCAGCACGAGCACCTTGGGCTCGAGCCGTCGAACGCGGTTGTGGGCCACGACCGCCGCCAACTCGCCGTTGCTGAGTTCGACCAGGCTGCCGACCGGGAACACGCCGATGGCCTGCACGAACTGCTCGATAATGGGGGCACTGAACGAGGTGCCACCCCACTCGTAGAGACTGAGCAGGGCTTCCTGCGCCGAAGCGGCATTGGCATAAGGTCGCGGCGTGATCATGGCCGAGAAGCTGTCGGCGATCGCGGTCATGCGACCGTAGACACCGATCTGCTCGCTCTTGAGGCCGTTCGGATAGCCGCTGCCGTCGAGTCGCTCGTGATGCTGCGCGATGCCCTGCAGCACGGCAGGCGTGAGGCCTGCCGCGCCTTCGAGCGCTGCCAGCCCGAGCGCGACATGGTCCTTGACCAGTTTGAACTCGGCTGGCGACAGTGTGCCGGGCTTGGCCAGCAGTGCGCGCGGCACTTTGATCTTGCCGACATCGGCCAGCATGCCGATCAGGCCGAGTTCAGTCAGCTGTGCCTTGGGAATGCCCAGGTGTCGCCCGAGCGCGATCAGATAGAGCGAGACCTTGACGCCATGGTGATAGGTGTTGATGTCCTCATCGCGCAGTTTGGCGATGAACATCACCGCGTCAGGGTTGGCGATCATGCTGTCGACGATGTTGCTGACGCAGTCCGTCACCGCAGGAACATCAGGGAGCGCGCCAGCCTCGATGGTCCTGGCGATGTCCCGCGCGACGGTTTCGGTTTGAACAAACGCCGTTTTGGCCCGCGGCAACTCGGCCTCAACCGAGGTGGTGTCCTGGTAGATCGTCAGCGACTCACCTTCCGGCAGGATGCTGTACAACTCCAGTTCTTTGCTCAGGTGCGAGGGCGTTTGGCGCAGCGTCGAGCCCTTGTCTCGATTCAATTGGGCGTTGAACCAGATCGAGATCCGGTCAAGGAAAGCCCGTCCGTTTTTCTGCTCGTCGATTGCGATTGCTCGCACGAACTCGAGAAAACGCAGCCGTGTCTCATCGCTGACCGGTGGGTCGTTGCGCGCCTGAGCGCTGCGCGTCCTGCTGGTGCTCCGTGACTCGATTGGCGTCGGGCCAACCAGGGTGGTCGCATTCGCCTCGTCCTGGTTGTCGTTGACTGCCGGCGCAAAGCCCGATTGCATCGGTACCGCCTCTGAAGAGGTGCTCAGCTTTTCCGCTTCTCTGACGTCTCGTTCGTCTTCATAAGCGGCTTGCGAGGGTGCGTCCTGATCCGGCTCACCGAAACCGGCCGCGCGCCATTCGGCGGCGACGGCTTCGTCGGAGAACTTGAGATCGACCCAGACATATCGGCAGTACTGGCGCAGTGCCTCGACATCAGTGTCGCTGTCGAGCAGAAAACCCTGCAGGAGAAACGGCGTGTCAAGCCAGGGCCGATCGAGTTCTGCCACGAACAGTCCCAGTCGGAGATTTTCGACGGCAACCCGCAGGCGGCGTGGGGCCACAGTCTGGTCGTTCGGACTGTCGGAGTCCCTCCGACTGGCTGTTTTCGCGATCACGCTGGGGTATTCCTTGACTTGACAAAATGGCGGACGGGTCCAGTGCCGCTAGCGCCCAAGCTCCTGATGTGTCGAGCTTAACCAGCCGAACCCTTATTACTTTTGTGTGCCCGCCAGGTGGTCATAGGATTTTGCGGCGAACCGACAGGCGGGCGAAAATGCCTGGGCCAACGGCAAATTCCGTCTTGTCTGCGTCTAATCCGTACGGATGGACTGCCACAGGGCACGACTCGGCCCGGCCTGGTTGAGCGTGTAGAAATGGATGCCGGGCGCGCCGCCGTCGAGCAGCCGGGCGCACAGCGCGCTCACCACGTCGTGGCCGAAAGCCCGCAGCGAGGCGGTGTCGTCGGCGAAGGCCGCCAGACGCAGACGCATCCAACGGGGGATCTCTGCGCCGCAGGCATCCGAAAACCGGGCGAGTTGCGTGTAGTTGGTAATCGGCATGATGCCCGGAACGATCGGCACGCTCACGCCGGCGGCATGGGCCGCATCGACGAAGCGGAAATAGGCGTCGCCGTTAAAAAAGTATTGCGTGATTGCCGAATCGGCGCCGGCCGAGACCTTGGCGACGAAGGCGTTCAGGTCGGCTTGAGGTGAACTCGCCTGAGGATGGACCTCGGGATAGGCGGCGACTTCGACATGAAACCAGTCACCGCTGTGGCTGCGCACGAATGCAACCAGATCACTGGCATAGCGGAATTCACCGGCATCGACCATGCCCGAGGGCAGGTCACCGCGCAGTGCCACCAGCTTGCGGATACCGCTGTTGCGCCAGCGATCGAGCAGTTCGGCAATGCTGTCGCGGGTCGCGCCGACGCACGACAGATGCGGCGCCACCGTGTGCCCCTCGGCGGCGATCTCGTCGACCACGCCAAGCGACTTGTCGCGGGTTGCACCGCCCGCGCCGTAAGTGACGCTAAAAAACCCCGGGTTAAGTTCGCCCAGCTGCCGACGCGCGTCACGCAGCTTGTGCAGGCCTTCGGGGGTGTTCGGCGGAAAAAATTCGAAACTGACGTCGGTCGAGCGAGGGTTCATGGAGGGGCCTCATCGGGCAGCGGTCGCAGTGTCGGCGCGCTGGCGTGGAGAAAGGTTTCGAGGTTGCCGTCGGTGCCTGGCAGGGCGCTGTCGACGGTCTGAATCACCGACCAGCGCAGTGCCTGCGCGCAGGCGACGACGGCGTCGACTGCACGCTGGCGGGCTTGCGGGTCGACGACGATGCCGCGCCGGTCGATGGCACTGGGCCCCGCCTCGAACTGCGGCTTGATCAGCAGCAGGGCGGTGGCGCCGGGGGCGAGCAGGGCATCGATGGCGGGCATCACTTTGGTGAGCGAAATAAATGAGAGGTCGGCGACTGCCAGGGCAAAGCCTTGCGCCGGCAGGTGATCGATCTGTTGGGACAGCAGGGTTGGTGTGACATCGCGCAGATTGGTGCGCTCAAGACAAGTCACCCGCGAGTCGGCCCGCAGGCGGGGGTGGAGCTGGTCATGCCCGACCTCGATGCCGATCACCCGGGTGGCGCCCGCCTGCAGCAGACAATCGGCAAAACCGCCAGTCGACATGCCGAGATCGAGTGCCACCATGCCTCGCGGGTCGATGCCGGTGGCCGCGAGCGCATGGGCGAGTTTGGCGCCGGCACGCGACACGAAACGGGTCTCGTCCGAGGCTTCGACCCAGAGTTCGTCGTGCTCGCCCACCTGCTGCGCCGGCCGCTCGATGCGTTTGCCTGGCGCGGTAAACACCGCGCCGTCGGCAATCAGCCTTTGCGCTGCGGTGCGCGAGGGCGCAAGCCCGCGCGCGACCAGTTCGATGTCGACCCGGCTCAAGACATCAGTAGCGGTAGGCATTGCCCTTGTAGGGGCCTGCCACCGACACGCCGATGTAATCGGCCTGCGTGGGCGACAGTTCGGTCAGCATCGCGCCGAGCTTCTTGAGATGCAGGCGCGCGACCTTCTCGTCGAGATGCTTGGGCAGCACATAAACCTTGCCGCTGTCGTAGGCATCCGGGCGGGTCCAGAGCTCGATCTGGGCGATCGTCTGGTTGGCAAACGACGAGCTCATCACGAAGGAAGGATGTCCGGTGCCGCAGCCAAGGTTCACCAGCCGGCCTTCGGCCAGCAGGATGATCCGACGGCCATCGGGGAAAATGATGTGGTCGACCTGCGGCTTGATGTTTTCCCAGGTGTACTGCTTGAGCTTGCTGACATCGATCTCGTTGTCGAAGTGGCCGATGTTGCAGACGATCGCCTGATCCTTCATGCGCAGCATGTGCTCATGGGTGATGACGTCGCGGTTGCCGGTGGCGCTCACGAAGATGTCCGCCTTGTCGGCGGCATATTCCATGGTGACCACGCGATAGCCTTCCATGGCGGCCTGCAGCGCGCAGATCGGGTCGCACTCGGTGACCCAGACCTGCGCCGACAGGGCGCGCAGCGCCTGGGCGCTGCCCTTGCCGACATCGCCATAGCCGGCCACAACAGCGACCTTGCCGGCGATCATGACGTCGGTGGCGCGCTTGATCGCATCGACCAGCGACTCACGGCAGCCATAGAGATTGTCGAACTTGCTCTTGGTAACCGAGTCGTTGACATTGATTGCCCGGAAGGCGAGTTCGCCGCGCTCGGACATCTGATAGAGGCGATGCACGCCGGTGGTGGTTTCTTCGGTCACACCCACCACCGCCTTGAGGTTGCGCTCATAAAAACCCGGATCGCGGGCCAGCTGGCGGCGGATCGAGTTGAAGAGGCAGATCTCTTCTTCGCTCTTGGGGTCGTTGAGCAGCGAGGTGTCTTTGGCAGCCTTCGTGCCCAGATGCAGCAGCAGCGTGGCGTCGCCGCCGTCGTCCAGAATCATGTTCGAGGGTTCGTGGTCAGGCCACTCGAAGATCTTGTGGGTGAAGTCCCAGTAGTCGTCGAGCGACTCGCCCTTGAAGGCGAAGACCGGGATGCCGGCTTCGGCGATTGCGGCTGCGGAGTGGTCCTGCGTCGAGAAGATGTTGCACGAGGCCCAGCGGACCTGCGCGCCGAGCGCGGTCAGGGTTTCGATCAGGACCGCGGTCTGAATGGTCATGTGCAGCGAGCCGGTGATGCGTGCGCCCTTGAGCGGCTGCGCGGCGGCAAATTCTTCGCGGATCGCCATCAGGCCGGGCATCTCGGTCTCGGCAATGCGGATTTCCTTGCGGCCCCAGGCGGCCAGCGACATGTCGGCAACTTTGTAGTCGTTGAAGACGGCGGGTTTGAGTACGGCATTCATCGTGAATCGCTCCAATACAAAAGCGCGCTGATCTCAGCGCAGGTTTGAAGGGTGAGCGCGGTGCTTGTCCGGGGCGATGCCGAATCGGCCGCCCGGAAAAACAAAACGCCCGCAATCGACAGAGTCGGTTGCGAGCGCAGTTGTGATCGCTGAGCCTGGCCTGTCTTGCGGGCCGGTTGAAGGCCCTGACAGGTCGCAGCGCCCCTCAGCTGGCCGGATTATAGCCACAGCACGATGACCGTGCTGTGTGATTCCGATGGCCGGTGTGAGAAATGTCAGACGCCGGTTCAGGCCCGGGGTCAGATCCCGGCGGCCGCCTTGAGCGCAGCGGCCTTGTCGGTTTTTTCCCAGCTGAACTCGGGCTCTTCCCGGCCGAAGTGGCCATAGGCCGCGGTCTTGGTATAAATCGGGCGCAGCAGGTCGAGCATCTGGACGATGCCCTTGGGGCGCAGGTCGAAATGGTCCTGCACCAGCTGCGCCAGCCGCTCGTCAGACACCTTGCCGGTGCCTTCGGTGGTCACCATGACCGAGGTCGGGTGGGCCACGCCAATGGCATAGCTCACTTGCACCAGGCATTTGCTCGCGAGGCCGGCGGCCACAATGTTCTTGGCCACATAGCGCGCGGCATAGGCGGCCGAACGGTCGACCTTGGACGGATCCTTGCCTGAGAAGGCACCGCCGCCGTGGGGCGCAGCGCCACCGTAGGTATCGACGATGATCTTGCGACCGGTCAGGCCGCAATCGCCCTGCGGGCCGCCGATGACGAAGCGCCCGGTCGGGTTGATCAGGAAGCGCACATCACCTTTGATCAGCTCCTTGGGCAGCACCGGCTTGACGATTTCCTCGATGACCGCCTCGGTCAGGGTGCCGTGATCGATATCGGGGGCATGCTGGGTCGAGAGCACGACGGTATCGACAGAGTGCGGCTTGCCGTCGACATAGCGCAGGGTGACCTGAGACTTGGCATCCGGACGCAGCCAGGGCAGGCGGCCGTCGCGGCGCAGGTCGGACTGGCGCTCGACCAGCCGGTGCGCGTAATAGATGGCCGCCGGCATCAGCACCGGTGTTTCATCGCAGGCATAGCCGAACATCAGGCCCTGGTCGCCTGCGCCCTGGTCGAGGTCGATGCCCCGCCCTTCGTCGACGCCCTGAGCGATGTCCTGGCTCTGTTTGTCGTAAGCCACCAGCACCGCGCAGCCCTTGTAGTCGATGCCGTAATCGGTGTTGTCGTAGCCGATGCGTTTGATGGTGTCGCGCGCGACCTGGATGTAGTCGACATGCGCGCCGGTCGTGATTTCTCCGGCCAGCACGACCAGTCCGGTGTTGACCAGGGTTTCGGCGGCGACCCGCGAAAATTTGTCCTGAGCGAAGATCGCGTCCAGAATCGCGTCCGAAATCTGGTCGGCGACCTTGTCAGGGTGACCTTCGGAAACCGATTCGGAAGTAAAGAGAAAGTCCTTGGCCATGATGAGCACTCCCGCAGATGGTGAAATGGACGCAGCCGCGATCAGGACGGTGTCCTGAACACGAGGCCTTTCGGCGTAGCCATCTTCGGAAGAAGCAGCGACGCTTTAGCAGAATTTGTCAGCCGCCCTGCAAGTTGTCCGGATTAACTCGGCGGTCATAAAAGTATAGCCCGACTGATCGGGGCGCCGTCTGCGCAACAGGTCACGGTTTATGGCGTAAATCACACGATGCTGGTCTGGATCACCCGAATGCTTGCCCACCTGCCGTTGAGCTGGCTGCAGGCGGTCGGCGCGTCGGTCGGGCGCATCGCCTTGAGCGTGTCGTCGGGATTCCGGCGCAAGTCGAGCGAGAACCTTCAGCTTGCCGGCCTCCTCGATGCCGGCCGGCTCAGGCGCACCGCCGAACAGACCGGCCGGGGCGTGACCGAGACGCTGTTCATCTGGTTTGCGCAGCCTGCGCGGGTCGAGGCGCTGATCCGCATCGAGGGGCAATCGGTGCTTGACGCCGCCCGCGCGGGCGGCCGGGGTGTGGTGATCCTGACCCCGCATATCGGCTCGTTCGAGGCGGCCGCACGCGGCGTGGCCCGCACCGGGCCCATCACGGTGCTCTACAAGCCGCCGCGCGTCGAGGCGTTCAGGCATCTGGTCGAAACCGGCCGAAAGGCGCCCGATCTGACGCCGGTGCCGGCCAGCGGAGTCGGCGTTCGTGGCCTCTTGCGAGCGCTGCGCCGACACGAGTGCATCGGCATCCTGCCCGACCAGGTGCCCAGCGAAGGTGACGGTGTCTGGGCGCCGTTTTTCGGCCGTCCGGCCTACACCATGACCCTGCCGCAGCGTCTGGCCAGGCTGACCGGCGCACCGGTCCTGATTGCCCACGGTGAGCGGCTGGCACCGGGCGAGGGCTGGGTGGTGAGATTCGAGGCGCTGGAGGGCGACCCGAGCCCCGAGGCGGTCAATCGCGCCATGGAGGCACTGATCTGCCGCGTGCCCGACCAGTACTTCTGGGGATATAACCGCTACAAGGATGCGCCGCGCTCCGGGGCGCCGCCGGCAGCCCCAGATCGGGATCCGTCATGAGCGATCCGACCGCCCGGGTGTCACCCCCCGAGGCACCTCGACCGGATGCGCCGGTACCGCCAGGGCATCTGCTCTTGAAAGGTCTGCTGCGCGCCCTGAGGGGGCTGTCGCGCTTGCCCCTGCGCGTGCTGCGCCCGCTGGGTGGTGGGCTGGGCACGCTGGTGTGGTGGCTGGCCTTACCAAGGCGGCGTGTGACGCTGATCAATCTGCGACTGTGCTTTCCCCAGTGGAGCGAGCGTGAGTGCGCAAGGGTGGGGCGCGAGCATTTCCAGTGGTTCACCCGCAGCATTCTCGAGCGCTTCATCATGTGGTACGGTGAGCCCGAACGCATCCGGCAGCTGGTGAGCATCGACAATGAGTCGATTTTCCGCGAATACCTCGGCCGTCCGATGATCATCCTCGCGCCGCACTTTGTCGGGCTCGATGCCGGCGGCACGCGACTGTCGATGGAGTCCGGCTTCGTGGCCATGTATCAGCGCCAGAAGAATCCGGTGCTCGATGCCGTGATGCTGGCCGCCCGCAAGCGTTTTTCCGACGGTGTGGTGCTGTCGCGGCAGCAGGGTGTGCGCTCGGCGGTCAGACTGATCCGCGAGGGCCTGCCTTTCTATTATTTGCCCGACCTCGATCTGGGCTCCCGCGATGCGATCTTTGTGCCCTTTTTCGGCGTGCCCGCAGCGACCGTGACCGCCACCGCCCGGCTGGCCGCCATGACCGGCGCGGTCGTGCTGCCCTTTGTGATTCACATGACCCCCAACGGATATGTGGGCCGCTTCTATCCTCCCTGGGAAGATTTCCCGGGCGACGACATCGAAGCGGCCACCCGGCGCATGAATGCCTTCATCGAGGACCGTGTGCGCGAAGCGCCGGCCCAGTACCTCTGGTCGCACAAGCGTTTCAAGACGCGCCCGCCGGGCGAGCCCTCGTTTTACCCAGACTGAGCCCGGGCGGGCGGCTGAGCGATAATCGGTTGATGAAGCTCAAGTTCACCAAGATGCAGGGCGCGGGCAACGATTTTGTGATGCTCGACGGCGTGCGCCAGAACATCGCGCTGACCACGCAGCAGTGGCGCTGGCTGGCCGATCGGCACTTTGGGGTGGGCGCCGATCAGCTGCTGCTGGTCGAGGCATCCGATGGGCCGGATGTCGACTTTGTCTATCGCATCTTCAATGCCGACGGTGCCGAGGTTGAGCAGTGCGGCAACGGCGCGCGCTGTTTTGTGCGTTTCGTGCGTGATCAGGGCCTCACTGAGGCCCGCTCGATCAGGGTACGTACCCAGGCCGGCATCATCGTGCCGCGCCTGGAAGACGACGGCCGGGTCACGGTCGACATGGGGGCGCCGGTGCTCGAACCCTCGCGTGTGCCCTTCGACACCACCGGTCTGACGCCGGTTGCGCAAGGCGTCGATCTGCTCTGGCCGCTGGCCTTGCCCGGTGCACAGCGCCTGATCTCGGTGGTCTCGATGGGCAATCCGCATGCGGTGCAGGTGGTGGCTGATGTCGACACTGCGCCAGTTGCCAGCGAAGGGCCGCTGATCGAGTCGCATCCGCGATTTGAGCGTCGGGTCAATGCCGGTTTCATGCAGGTGGTCTCGCCGAGCCGGGTCAGGCTGCGTGTTTTCGAGCGCGGCTCGGGCGAGACCCTGGCCTGTGGCAGTGGCGCCTGCGCGGCGGTGGTGGCCGGCATCCGGCGCGGACTGCTTGATCCGCGGGTCGATGTCGTCACCCGCGGCGGCCTGCTTACCATCGAATGGCAGGGCGAAAGCGTTCTGATGACCGGGCCCGCCGAATCGGTTTTCAGCGGCGAAATCGACCTCGCCGCGGCCATCGCGGCCCCACTCTGATTTGCGGCTGTGGCTGCATCACCTCTCTTGGAAATACCGATATGACAAGCCCGATCAGCGGCGACACGGTCGCCCAGTACCTGCGCGACAACCCGAGCTTTTTCGACGTCCATGCCGAACTGCTGGCGTCGGTGACCGTGCCGCATCCGCATGGCGGCAGGGCAGTCTCGCTGGTCGAGCGGCAAGTCGACGTGCTGCGCGAAAAGCACAAGGTGCTCGAGATGCGTCTGGCCGACCTGATCCGCATCGGCCGCGAAAACGACGCGATCGGCGAGCGCTTGCAGCGCTGGACCCGCGATCTGCTGCGCGAGCGCGACCTGCGTCGTCTTCCCGCGATCGTGACCGACGGGCTGGCCGAGGGCTTCTCGGTGCCGCAAGTGGCGCTGCGCCTGTGGCGGCTGCCGCAGGTGCACCAGTCGCTCGCCTGTGCGTCTGAGGTGCCGGCGGCCACCCATACCCGGATCGACGATCTGCGCCAGCCCTATTGCGGCCTGAATGCCGAAGTGCCCGAGGCGGTCTGGCTGACTGCCGGTGGTTCGCAGACCCGCTCGCTCGCACTGCTGCCGATGCGGGTGGGGGCGGCCCCCGAATCCTTCGGCTTGCTGGTGCTCGGTTCGCCCGACCCGGGGCGATTTCAGGCCTCGATGGGCACGGCCTATCTCGAGCGGATCGCCGAAACCGCCAGCGCTGCCCTCTCGCGGCTGCTCGCATGAGCAAAGCGTCGATGTCGCCTGCCCAGGCCATCGACGCCTATCTGCTTCGTCTTCAGACCGAGCGTGGCTGTTCGCCGCGAACATCAGACGGCTATCGCCGCGAACTCACGGTGCTCGCCGGCCTGGCCGATGGCCGTGCCTGGACCGACATCGTCGAACCCGACGTGCGCCGCTGGGTCGCGGCGGCCTCGCGCGAGGGTCTGGCGGCCACCTCGATCGCCCGTCGCCTGTCGGCCTGGCGCGGATTTTTCGACTGGCTGGCGGCCGATGGTGAGCTTGCGACCAACCCTGCGCGAGGCGTGCGGGCACCGCGCCGGCCGCGTCGATTGCCCAAGGCGCTGTCGCCTGATATTGCGATGCGCATGGTCGAGGCACCGGCGGCCGATGCCTCGCTCGCGCAGGCGCAGGCCGCCGACTTCGAGACCCTGCGCGACCAGGCCATCGTCGAGCTGCTTTATTCGAGCGGGCTGCGGCTGTCGGAGCTGATCGGGCTGGATGCGGTCTATGTCGAGACACCCGCCTGGCGTTCGAGCGGCTGGCTGTCTCGTGCTGAGGCCGAGGTGCTGGTGCGGGGCAAGGGCGGCAAGCGCCGTACGGTGCCGGTCGGCGCGCCGGCGCTGGCGGCGCTCGATGCCTGGCTTGCCTGTCGCAGTGGCTGGCTGGCGCTGCATCCGGGCGCCGATCCGCATGCGCTTTTCCTGTCGAGCCGTGGCCCCCGACTGGGCGCCCGGGCGGTTCAGCGGCTGATCGGGCGCATGGCAATCGAACGTGGCGTGCCCTCACAGGTCCATCCTCATGTGCTGCGCCATTCTTTTGCCAGCCACCTGCTGCAATCGAGCGGCGATCTGCGTGCTGTCCAGGAATTGCTCGGCCACGCCAGCATTGCGACCACTCAGGTCTACACCTCGCTCGACTTCCAGCGGCTGGCGGCGGTCTATGATGCCGCCCACCCGCGCGCCCGTTCGCGGCGCTGAAGGCGATCCCCCATGACCCGTACCGAGCCCCTCCTCAAACTCAAGCCAGGCAAGGAAAAGTCGCTGCGCCGCCGCCATCCCTGGGTCTATGCGATGGCCATCGACCGCGTCATCGGTCATCCGGCATCAGGCGACACCGTCAGGGTGATCGGCGCAGACGGCAGCTTTCTCGCCTGGGCGGCCTTCAGTCCGACCTCGATGATTCGTGCCCGGGCCTGGAGCTATCTCGAGCACGAGCCGATCGATGCCGCGCTGATCACCGCACGCGTGACCGCAGCGGTCGCGCGTCGCCAGTCGCTGGCCACCGAGACCACTGCGGTCAGGCTGGTGTTCGGCGAGGCCGATGCGCTGCCCGGGCTGGTGGTCGACCGCTACGGCGACCAGCTGGTCATGCAGTGCCAGTCAGCCGGCATCGAGCCCTGGCGCGAGACCATCATCGAGGCGCTCACTTCAGCCACCGGCTGTCGTGCGGTTTACGAGCGCTCGGATGCCGCCGCCCGTGAACGCGAAGGGCTCGCCCCGAGCGAAGGGCCGCTGCGCGGCGGCGAACCGACGCCGGTGCTGGTGACCGAGGAGGGCGTGCGCTATCGGGTCGACGTGGTAGCCGGTCACAAGACCGGTTTTTATATCGACCAGCGCGACAACCGCTCGCTGGTGCGCGCCAATGCCGCCGGCCGGCGGGTCCTCAACTGCTTTTGCTACACCGGCGGCTTTACGCTCGCGGCCCGCCAGGGCGGCGCGATCGAAGCGACGTCGGTCGACAGCAGCGCCGAGGCGCTGGCCATGGCGGCCGACCACGAAAAGCTCAACGGCTTCGAGACGCCCTCGACCTGGCTGCAGGCCAATGTCTTCGACACGCTCAAGGCGATGCTCGCCGAAGGCCGCCAGTTCGACCTGATCGTCCTTGATCCGCCCAAGTTCGCACCCTCGGCCCACCATATCGACCGCGCCGCGCGGGCCTATAAAGAGATCAACCTCAAGGCGCTGCGCCTGCTCGCCCCGGGCGGCCTGCTGTTCACCTTTTCGTGTTCGGGTGCGGTCTCGCTCGATCTCTTTCAGAAGATCATCGCCGGCGCGGTCTTCGATGCCGGCGTCGATGCCCAGATGCTCAAGCGTCTTGCCGCCGGCGTTGACCATCCGATGCTGATGACGCATCCCGAAGGCGAATACCTCAAAGGCCTGATGCTGCGGCGGATGTAAGGCCGCCCGGCGTCTGCAAGGCTCGAGCTGCCGTCCGACTGACGGCATGTCGCCAGTTCGATGTATCATCGAAGGTTATGCTTTTGGCTAAGCCGCACCCGACCCGGGTTGCATGGCGAGCAGCCGGCACTGAACAGGTCTGTCCCATGGCTCAACCCAACGTTCCTGTCACGATCCTGACCGGCTTTCTGGGCAGCGGCAAAACCACGCTGCTCAACCGGATCCTGAGCGAGCAGCATGGCCACCGCATCGCCGTGATCGAAAACGAATTCGGCGAAGAGGGTGTCGACAACGAGCTGCTGCTGCAAAACCGCGAAGAGCAGATCGTCGAGATGAACAACGGCTGCATCTGCTGCACGGTGCGCGGCGATCTGGTCCGCATCCTGGGCGATCTGCGTGAGCGTCGTGAGGCCGGCGAGATCAATTTCGAGCGGGTCATCATCGAGACCACCGGCCTGGCCGACCCGGGTCCTGTGGCCCAGACCTTCTTCATCGATGACGATATCGCCGAGTACTACCTGCTTGATGCGGTCATCACCGTGGTCGATGCCCGGCATGGCGACCAGCAGCTCACCGAGCACAAAGAGGCGGTCGAGCAGGTGGGCTTTGCCGACCGCATCCTGATGTCGAAGGTCGACCTGGTCGGCGAGCCCGAGCAAAAGGCGCTTGTGTCGAGGCTGCAGCGCATCAATCCGCGCGCCCCGATCAAGCCGATCCACTTCGGCAATGTGGCGATCGACGAGGTCCTCGATATCCGCGGATTCAACCTCAACGCGGTGCTTGAGCTCACGCCCGATTTCCTCACCAGCGACGAGCACGAGCATGACGACGCGGTCACCTCCTTCATCTTCAAGTCGGACAAACCCTTCAACGCAACCAAGCTCGAGGACTTCCTCGGCGGGATCGTGCAGGTTTACGGCCCAGACATGTTGCGGTATAAAGGCGTCCTTTTCGTCAAAGGCTCCGAGCGCCAGATGGTGTTTCAGGGCGTTCACCAGATGATGGGCGCCGATCTGGGCAGGCGATGGCAGCCCGGCGAAAAGCCGACCAGCAAGATGGTGTTCATCGGCAGAAAGCTGCCGAAAGACATGTTCATCCAGGGATTACAACAGTGCCTCGCCTGACGGCCCCTGCCGTGCCGGACGAGTCACACAGGACATCTATATGGCTGTGACCAAAGCATTGAAGCCGCTGACCGAGGCAGAGCTGACCGCTATGCCTGAGGCAGACTACATGAATGAGGCGCAGCTCCAGTTCTTCCGGGCCCGTCTGCAGCAGATGGAACGTGAGTTGCTTGCCAACGCCGGTGAGACCACCGAGCATCTGCGCGAGACCGTCATCGTTCCCGATCCGGCCGACCGCGCCACGATCGAAGAAGAGCATGCGCTTGAGCTGCGCACCCGCGATCGCGAACGCAAGCTGCTCAAGAAGATCCAGCAGTCGCTTTCCCGCATCGATTCGGGCGACTACGGCTGGTGCGAAGAGACTGGTGATGCGATCGGCGTCCCGAGGCTGCTGGCCCGCCCGACCGCGACCCTGTCGCTCGAGGCGCAGCAGCGCCGCGAACTGCGCCAGAAGCTGTACGGCGACTGAGCGGCAACTGAGCGGCAACTGAGCGTCGTTCAGAACCGGACGCGCATCCCTGCGTAGAACGATCGTCCGGGCATCGGCACGGTGTCCTTCACATTCGACGTCGCCAGCCGGATATCTTCGTTGAGCAGGTTGCGGCCCGCCACGAACAGGGTGGTCGAGCCGGTTCCGCCTGTCTTCCAGTTGTAGGCGATCTCGCCGTCGACCCGGGTATAGCTCGGGGTCGGGGTTTCGAAGGGCGAGGTGCGGTTCTGCTGGGCGGCATACATCACCGAGGCGAAGCCGGTCCAGGGGCCTGAGGCATAGTCGGTCGACACACCGACCCGCATCGGCGGCAGTCGGGGAGCGTCGCCGATGCCATCCACCGTGCCGCGAACCGTGTCGGCGAAAGTGCGCCAGCCCCAGGCTGAATTCTCGGGCCGCCAGCCGACTTCAAGTTCAAGCCCGCGAAACCTTGCCGGCGCCTGCTGGTAGGCCAATCGCTGCAGCGGTCCGGCGGTCGGGTTCTCCGGTGAATTGACGATCGTTCCCTCATCGTCGACCCGGTCGGCAACCCCGTCATGGTTGACGTCGGTCGCAAATCCCGCGATGTAGTTCTCGAAGCGCTGCTGAAAGACGCTGGCCTTCCAGCGCAGCGGCGTCGCGGCCGATCCGATCGACAGCTCGATGTTGCGCGAGCGCTCTTTGTCGAGCGACGGATTGCCGATCTCGAAAGTGGCGGTGGCGGCATGCGGGCCGTCGGCATAGAGCTCGGGCACCGAAGGCGCTCGCTGGGCACTCGCCAGATTGATCGACACCGCGATCGGGCCACCCACCGGCATCTTCAGGCCCAGCGAGTAGTCGCTCAGCGTAAAGTTGCGCACCGGAAGATCCGGGTTGCCGGTCGGGTCGAGCCGTGCCTGGCTCTGACGCGTGCCGAATTCGAGTCGGGCGTCGCCCAATGCCCGGCCTGCGGTCAGAAACAGAGCGTTCTGGCGATCGGCGGTGGTCGGGATATAGGCCTCGGCTCCGCTTGCGCTGAGCGTGCGATCGCGGCTGCTCAGGCCAAAGACGCCGCTCACACCAGCGACCGGCAGGTAGGCAGCCTCGAGCCGGGCGTCATAGCCGGTGCTGTCGAACTGGGTTCCCACTTCGCCGTTGCTGGCATCGATCTCCTGATGGCGGTAGCGCACTTGCGTTGCCTTCACGCTAAGCGACTCGAGCCAGCTGACCGGCTGGTCGAGCACGAGCAGGCCTTCGGTGCGGTGATTGCGCTGATCGATATAAACCGATTCTTCGGAGGGGATGCCGTAGGTGGCATCCAGTTCGGTGTGCGACAGGCCGACCACGCCCCATCGATCGACCCATGACACGCCCCCCGAGGCACCGGTGCTTCGGTTGTCACTGTTTGGCAGGCGCCCGGTGGCGCTGTTCGGGTCACCAAGCGTTGCGTTGCCGGGGATGCGGTAGTCACCCGCATCGCGCGAAAAGCCGCCGAAAGTCCAGTTCAGACTGCCGCCGCCCGGTGACGGTGCCAAGCCGGTGCCGCCGAGGTTGCCGCCACGCAGGCGCACCGCCCCGAGTTTTTCGAGCGAGGCCGAGTCGGCGCCCAGCAGGAGATCGCCGCTCACCGACCGCAGCGCGGTCGTCGGGATCAGATCGGAAATGCTGTTGACCAGGCCGCCGACAGCATTGCCGCCATAGAGCAGGGTCGATGGCCCACGCAGGACCTCGATGCGGCGGGCCGCCAGCGGATCGACTGTGACCGCGTGGTCGGGGCTGATGTCGGAGGCGTCCAGGGAGTCGAGCCCGTTTTCGGCGACTGTCACCCGCGAGCCTGATTGTCCGCGGATGACCGGCCGGCCGGCGGCGGTGGTAAAGCCGCTCGAACTCACACCCACCTGGCCATCAAGGGTGTCGCCGAGCGAGACCGCGCGACGCCGGTCGAGCTCGTTGCCGCGAAGGCTGGTGACGCCTGGCGAGGCTTCATCGGAGGACGGTGCGGTGACCGTGACCGAGGGCAGCGACTGGGCATGCACGGAGCAAAGCCCGCTGACGCCAAGGGCGATCCAGCAGAGACAGTATTTTTGGGTCACGTCGATGGGTGCTGAGGGTTCAGGATCCAGGCAGTGTGCCACAGTGCCTTGGCAGCTCAAGCGACGGCAGGCCCTTTCAGGCCGACCTGTGGCGCAGACATGCCGAATGCGCCACAGACCCCCATGCTAGACTGGTTCGTAACCCATTGATTTAAAAGCCGTGATATTCCGATTTTTCGCCAAAAAAGACGCGCGTAGCGCCGAGCGCAAGCGAGGTACGGGCACCGAGACGGTGGTCGATACCCAGCGCGGAGCAACGACTGGCGTGGCTCCCACCCTCCCGATCGGTCGCCCGGCTGATCCGCGCGAGGTGGCTCGCGCCACTGCAGCCAAGATTGATGAAATCGAGTCGCAGATGATCGTGCGCTCGGGCGACGACAGCCGTATCGCTCGCCCCGGCGCAACCAAGGCCTCACCGGCCGGGTCTGTCACGCCACCCACGAATCCCTTGTCGCCCGCGGCTGACCCTGTCGGTTCGGCGGGCCGCGCCACGGCCGCAGCCGCGTCGCCTGGCCTGAATTCGCTGGCGGTCGTGGCCGAGATGCAGCCGATGGAGATCGGTGGCGCAAACTTGCCCCCGGCATTCGAAGAAGCGGCGGTGCTCTATTCCAACGGCCAGACTGATGCGGCCGAGTCGGTGCTGCAGCAGGCAATTCTTGAGCCGCTCGCCGGCAATTTCGCCCGCCAGTCATGGAGCATGCTCTTTGACCTCTATCATCTGACCGGAAATCGCTCTGCCTTCGATTCACTGGCCATCGATTTCAGTAGCCGCTTCGAAACCTCGCCCCCCACCTGGGACGACACGGTTGCCGGTCCAGGAGGCGTCGCCAGTTCAGATGCCCCGGCGCCAGCCGCGTCGATTACGCTGCCGGCGGTGCTCGATGCCCGGGCGTCTCGTCAGCTCGACCAGCTCAAACGGGTTTCGCAGCGAAGTCGGACCATCACACTCGACCTCAGCCCGGTTCGCAGTGTCGATCCCGCTGGCGCAGGCCTGCTTCATCGATCAATCAGGGACTTTGCCAGGACGCAAGGCGAAATGACCGTCGCCGGTGCCGACGCCTTGCTCGCGGTGGTGTCCCGCACGACCGAAAATGGCCGTCGTGACGACAGCGATGCCTGCTGGCTGTTGCAGCTCGAGCTGCTGCGAGTGCTGGGTCGCGAATCGGTCTTCGAGGATCTGTCGATCGACTATTGCGTCACCTACGAGGTGTCACCGCCCCCCTGGGAGCCGATGCCGGCATCGATCCGGCCGGCTGGGTCGAGGAGTTCGGTAAACGACGCGCCGGTGGTTGCCCCGAATTACGCGGTCGGCGCCGAAGCCTTTGTGCTGACCGGCAGTATCGAAGGTCGTGCCCAGGCAACGCTGGCTGCGCTGCGATCCTATGCCGCCGATCGGGCCGAAATCAACGTCGACTGTCGCGGTTTGCGCCGTCTCGATTTTGTGGCGGCAGGCGAATTGCTCAATGAAATCGTCGCGTTGCGCTCAGGCGGTAAATACCTGGTCTTCAAGGATCTCAACCAACTGGTCGCGGCGCTGCTCGCGGTCATGGGGATTCCCGATGTGGCCGAGGTCCGATTGCGCCGCCACTGAAGGCAGGTAAGCTCTCGCCATGGAACAATTTCATGGCACCACCATTGTCTCGGTCAGGCGGGGCGCGCAGGTCGCGCTCGGTGGCGACGGGCAGGTGACGCTGGGCAACATTGTCATCAAGGCCAGCGCCCGCAAAATCCGACGTCTGCATCACGATCGCGTGCTGGCCGGCTTTGCCGGCGGCACCGCCGACGCCTTTACGCTCTTCGAGCGTTTCGAAGCCAAGCTCGACAAGCACTCCGGCCAGCTGCTGCGCTCGGCGGTCGAGTTGGCCAAGGACTGGCGAACCGACCGCATGCTCAGGCGCCTCGAAGCGATGCTCGCCGTGGCCGATGCCGAGCATTCGCTGGTCATCACCGGCAATGGCGATGTGCTTGAGCCCGAGTTCGGGCTGATTGCGATCGGCTCGGGCGGCCCCTATGCGCAGGCCGCAGCGCGCGCCCTGATCGAGAACACCGATCTGAGCGCCGAGATGGTGGTGCGCAAGTCGCTCGCGATTGCCGGTGACCTGTGTATCTATACCAATCAGACGCACAGCGTCGAGACGCTCGGATCGCCGTCGCCATGACATCGATGACACCTCAGGAAATCGTCTCCGAGCTCGATCGCCACATCATCGGCCAGGACCGTGCCAAGCGTGCGGTCGCGATTGCGCTGCGCAATCGCTGGCGACGCCAGCAGGTCGACGAGCGGCTGCGCGCCGAGATCACGCCCAAGAACATTCTCATGATCGGCCCGACGGGTGTGGGCAAGACCGAGATCGCCCGCCGACTCGCCCGGCTTGCGAGTGCGCCCTTCATCAAGGTCGAGGCCACCAAGTTCACCGAAGTGGGCTATGTCGGCAAGGATGTCGACGCAATCATTCGCGATCTGGCCGAGATCGGCGTGAAGCAGGCCCGCGAGCTCGCGATGAAGGCGGTCGAGGCCCGCTCTGACGATGCCGCCGAAGACCGGATCCTCGATGTGCTGCTGCCACCGGCACGCCCCTTCGGTTTTGGCGGTGCCAGCGACAATGGCGAGGCGGCTGCCAGCACCGATTCGGTTGCCCGTCAGAAATTTCGCAAGCGCCTGCGCGAGGGCAGTCTCGACGACAAGGAAATCGAGATTGAGCTGGCGATGGCGGCTGCACCCGCAATGGATTTTGCCGGGCCCGGCGGCATGGAAGACATCCAGCGCCAGTTGCAGGGCATGCTCCAGGGCTTGAGCGGGCGGCGCAAGACCCGCAAGCTGACGGTGGCTGAGGCCTTGAAGCTGCTGCGCGAAGAAGAAGCCGCCAAACTCATCAACGAAGACGACACGAAGATTCGCGCGATCGCCAATGTCGAGAACAACGGCATCGTGTTTCTCGATGAGATCGACAAGATCGCCACCCGCAGCGAGGTCTCAGGTGCCGATGTCTCGCGCCAGGGCGTGCAGCGCGATCTGCTGCCGCTGGTCGAGGGCACGACCGTGACCACCCGTCATGGCATGGTCCGCACCGACCACATCCTGTTCATTGCCTCGGGCGCCTTTCATGTGTCCAAGCCCTCCGACCTGATCCCGGAACTGCAGGGCCGCTTTCCGATACGGGTCGAGATGGACACGCTGTCGGTGTCCGACTTCGAGCGCATCCTCACCGAAACCGATGCCAGTCTCACCCGCCAATATCAGGCGCTGCTGGCGACCGAAGGTGTGCAGATCGAGTTCACGCCCGAGGGTGTCCGCAGGCTTGCCGAGATGGCGTTTTCGGTCAACGAGACCACCGAGAACATTGGCGCGAGGCGCCTTCACACCGTGATCGAAAAGCTGCTTGAAGAGGTGTCCTTCGATGCCGGGCGACATGCCGGCGGCCCGGTGACCATCGATGCGGCGTTTGTCGAAGGTCGGCTGGCGAGCCTGGTGGGTAACGAGGATCTGGCGCGCTACGTGCTGTGAGGCGTTGGGTCATCGAGGCGCGCCGCGCTCGATGCAACTCGTCATGGTGCGATTGCCGCACTGACCAGCCCTGCGGTAATCGCGTGTCATCTCAGTGAGGTCAAGCGCGTGCCCTGTCAGATCAATTTCGCGGACGCATCCCGCTCGACACCACTGCCGGCGCAGGCACCGCGTATTCGCCGCCGTTAGTGAATCGCGTTGCCAACTCGCCCAGAGCCTTGCGGATCTCGGTAATGGCCTGAGGTGTTTGTGCCTTGAGGGTGGCCGAGGCCCGCACCGAACCCTGGAGGATCTTGTCGTAGAGCTCCCCTGGGTCGCGCCCGTGCATGAACTGAGGTGCCTCGGAGACAGCGACGTCTGTAAAGCCTGCGGCCTGCAGGCTCGATGCGGCAACCGTGTGGTCGCTGAACATGAAAAACGCCGGGCCCGGGGGCAAGCCGACGTCAGCATTGCCATGCTTTGCGATGGCGGCATAGAGCACACCGAAGGCCAGTGCTCGCTGCGGTCCGGCCCAGACAGAAAACGCCAGACGTCCGCCGGGCTTGAGCACCCGAAATGCTTCGTTGAGCGCGGCCTGCGGGTCGGCCACATGACACATCCCAAAGCCGCACACCACCGCATCGAAGGTGTGCTGCGCGAAGGGTAATGCCAGGGCATCGCCCTGCTCGAAAGTCAGGTTCGGATAGTGCTTCCGGGCCAGCACAACCTGTGCCGACGAGAAGTCCACACCCGTGGCATCGGCGCCGCGCAGGGCTGCCGCATGCGCCAGATAGCCAGCGCCGCAAGCGATGTCCAGCACGCGCTTGCCGTCGGTCACGTCGGCGGCGTCCAGCATCGCTTGCGCAGACTGCGTGGTGATTTGCGGCGCGAGTGCGTGATAGGCGGCAACGGTATCGGGGTTCTCCCAGCCATGGCGTTCGAAGGCTGCAAAGCTCAATGCGGATTCAGTCATCACACCTCCTTGGTAAGAAAGTTTTTTATCTTATTCGAATCGAAACCCTGAAGTTTGTCCTGCCTGGCTCCGATTTGTCTTCATCACAAGTGATGAGTGGGGCGGCAGGCGACCTCATCAATTTTGGGGACGACTTGCCCTTGACCGCCCGGCAGCATCGGGTCCCAGGTCAAGGGCTTCGCGACGATTGTCGATTGCGCTGGTGCGCAGGAGCGCTTTCCACTCTTTTCCGATCCGACCCTGTGGAGCTCTGTCAAATCATGTCGATACTTCAAAAATACCCGCTTGCAGCATCTGCGGCCCTCGCGATTGCTGTTGCCGCTGCGTTGTCGGCTTGCTGTGGCGGTTCAACGAGCGGCGACACCTCTGCAAGCACGCCTTCAACGCCTGTTGCTCCAACCCCTGTCTCGAAATCGGTGCCGGTCAAAGTGATTGACGGCGCGATCAAAAACGCGCGGGTCTGCTTGGAGAAAAACACCAACGGCGCGTGCGATGAGGGCGAGCCGGTCGCGCGTACTGATGCCGGTGGCAATGCGACGCTGTCGGTCCCTGAAGCCGATGCCGGGAAGTTTCCGATGCTTGCGCTGGTTGGCACCGATGCACTGATTGCTGTCAGTCTCGGCCGTTCCCGTGTGTTTAACTCGGCGACTGATCAGAACGGCAGCTCAGGCACGCGAAACGAAAGTTGGGGTCTCAGCACCTTATCGGTCGGTCCGCTTGCCGGCTGACCTACAACCGTATCCTGGTCGAGCGTGGTGGCAAGGTCTATTACGGTTATGTCGTCAAGCCAGTCAGCAACGACGGGGTACGTCTGAACCTGCCTGCAGCCGAGGCGCTGATCAAGCAGCTGGACCCCACCGCCGAACCGACCATCTAACCCCACGGTGTAACGCCAGACCACTGATTCATGATCCGCCTTCCTTGAGTGGCCCGCGGCCCGGACAGCCTTCGCTGTTCGGGCCGCATCACATGTGACTTGCCGAGCTATCCCGCCCCGATCTCGTTGGTAATCTCCCAGCGCTCGCCCGATTGCTCGCGCTCGAGCACCACCACCTGCCCATAGTCGATCTTGTGACCGCCGGCCCCGGCCAGCGGCAGCCCGCGCAGGGTGCGCAGCAAGGCCTGCATCACGCCGGAGTGCGTCACCAGAATCGCCGGCCGCGCGGCAGGCAACTCCGACACGAAAGCCAGTCCGCGTGCAGCCACCGCCGACAGCGCCTCGCCACCGGGCGGCACATGGCCCGCGATATCGGCGCGCCAGGCATCAATCTCATGGCGCGGCAGCTCTTTCCACAGGCGCCCTTCCCAATGGCCGAAGTTCATCTCACGCAATCGGTCGTCGGTCTGCAGCGGCCCGAAGCCGTGGTCGGTCAGACTTTCGGCAAGCTGCCTGCAGCGGCTGAGCGGACTGCTGTAGAGCGCGGCATCGCGGGGCAATCGGCCGGGCAGGTGCGTGAGCAGACTCTCGAGATGCGAGGCCACGATCGGCACATCGGCTGCGCCGTAGCACAGACCTTCCGGCACATCGGGTTTGGGATGGCGCAGCAGCCAGAGTTTCATTGTTCGAAGTCCATCTCGTCGTCGGTGCTCAGGGTGTCGTCGGGGCCGGCTTCGAGAGCAATCAGCAGCCCGATCAGAAAGCCCGCTTCGGCGATCTGCTGGACTGCGCCGAGGTGGGTAGCAGTGCGGGTGGCAGTGTGGGTAGCAGCATCAAAGCCGGCGCCGATCTTGTCGGTCGCCCCGGCATCCAGCGCCCCGCTGCGTCGAATCAGTCGGCGAACCAGTGCCGTGCTGATCAGCGCAATCGACAGCCCAAGCAGACCGGGCAAGTGGTCGTCGGTCCAGTTGGCCAGCAGGGCCAGTGGCACTGCACCGAGCAGCATCGCGATCAGTGCGTCGGTAGCGCTGGCCCGGGGCGCACCAAGCACCGCGCAGGCCCGCGAGAAGGTGGCTGAGCAGATCAGCGATGCGGCGATCCAGTCGGCATCGAGATGGGCGAGCGACTCGAAGCGCAGCATCAGCAGCAGCATGATGCCGATCGCGCCCGGCAGCGCCCAGTTCGCGCTTGCCGAATCGCTTGCTGAATCGCTCGCGATATCGGTTGGGTAGCGATTGGCTGAGTCGGTTGCGTGGTCTGTTGTCGAGTTTGTTGCGCAAGCGTCTGAATCCCGCGCCGCCGGCTGCTCGCCAAGCGTTGCGCAAAACCGCACCCAGCCGACCTCGTGGCAGGCGCCGGTCAGGATGAGGCCTGCGCCGATCGCCAGCAGCAGCGCCACGGCATGCGGCAGCACGATGCTGGCCAGCATGTAGACCACCGATTGCGCGATCGCAACCAGCAGCCCGGCAAGCGGCAGGTAGCGCAGTGCATCGCCCGCGCGCGCAATGTCGTCGCTCTTCGCGCCGGGAGCCCGGCGGATGAACGGAAATCGGGTGTAAGCCCGCAGGGCAGCGAGGAGGAGTCGGAGTTGGTGAGCCATCGGTCGGGCCTGTGGCCCCGGATCGGAGCGCCATGGTAACAAGCCGGCGTGGGGTCGTCCGTGCCTGCATGATGCAGGCCTCGTCGCCGCGCGATGCAGGTCTCGTCGGTTAACATCGCCTGCGTCGTCCACCCTGCATCCGAGCTGCCATGAGCGCTGACTTGACCCCCACCATCAAAGCCGAAGTCCTCGCCGAGGCGCTGCCTTATATCCGCCGGTTTCATGGCCGCACGGTGGTGGTGAAGTACGGCGGCAACGCGATGACCGATGATCGTCTGAAGCGCAGCTTCGCCCACGATGTGGTGCTGCTCAAGCTGGTCGGCATCAATCCGGTGGTGGTGCACGGCGGCGGGCCGCAGATTGAACAGCTGCTGGCGCGGGTCGGCAAGAAGGGCGAGTTCGTCCAGGGCATGCGGGTCACCGATGAAGAGACCATGGACATTGTCGAGATGGTGCTCGCCGGTCAGGTCAACAAGGAAATCGTCGAACTGATCAATCAGGCCGGCGGCAAGGGCGTGGGCCTCACCGGCCAGGACGGCGGACTGGTGCGCGCCCGCAAGATGATGATCGAGAGCCGCGATGCGCCCGGCACCCAGATCGACATCGGTCAAGTCGGCGAGATCGAGTCCATCGACCCCTCGATCATCCAGACCCTGACCGCCAACGGCTTCATCCCGGTGATTGCGCCGATCGGATCGGGCAAGGGCGGCGAGACCTACAACATCAATGCCGATCTGGTGGCCGGCAAGGTGGCCGAGGTGCTCAAGGCCGAAAAGCTGGTCATGATGACCAACACCGCGGGTGTGCTCGATAAGGCGGGCAATCTGCTGACCGGCCTGTCGGCCAAGCGGATCGATGAGCTCTTTGCCGATGGCACTCTGTCGGGCGGCATGCTGCCCAAGATCTCGTCGGCGCTCGATGCCGCCAAGGGCGGCGTCAATGCGGTTCACATCATCGACGGTCGCGTCGATCATGCGCTGCTGCTCGAGATCATGACCGACCAGGGTGTGGGCACCATGATCCGCAGTCATTGAAGGCGGCTTTTCGCCGGCCCGCTCGCGCCGGCCTGGCGCATGGCCGCGTCGTTGCGCTCGCGCCGGGCAACGCGCCGGCCCGTGGTGTGCCGCGGGCGAACCCGCTGCCCGCCCGCCGGCCGGTCTGGCTGCTCGATCTCGACAATACCCTGCACGATGCGGTGGCCGACATCATGCCGCGCATCAATCGGGCGATGACCGACTACGTGATGCAGACCACCGGCCTGGATGAGCCGCAGGCGAGCGCCCTGCGCAGCGCCTACTGGCGCCGCTATGGCGCGACCCTGCTCGGCATGGTCCGTCACCACTCGGTCGATGTGCATCACTTCCTGCGCGAGACCCATCCCTTTCCTGATCTGCACCGGCTGGTTCGACGCGACATGCGGCTCATGCACCTGCTGCGCCGGCTGCCCGGGCGCAAGGTGGTGGTGACCAACGCGCCGGCTGCTTACGCCGCCGGCGTGATCGCGGCGCTTGGCATCGGCCCGATGCTCGATGGCATGGTGGCGATCGAACAAATGCAGTTCGCCGGACGCCTGTTGCCCAAGCCGTCGCGACCGATGCTGCGCAAAGTGGTCGCTCGGCTCGGGCTGCATCCGACGCGCTGTGTGCTGGTCGAAGACACCGTCGACAACCTGCGGGCTGCACGTCATTGCGGCGTGAAGACCGTCTGGGTCAGCGGCATCGCCTATCGGGCACGGCCGGTCTGGCTGCGTCCGCGGCGTGGGCAAAGGGGCATAGACGTGCATGTCCGCTCGGTTGTACAGTTAGCACGTACTCCGCTTTTCGGCCATGTCCCAAGCCCTGTTCCTGAGCCTCGTCCATGAACTCCGATCCCGATCGTCACCTTGCTGCTGCAGCGTCTGTTACCGACTCGAAGCCCGCCACCCGCGTGCGCCCGAAGCCGGGTGAACGACGCCTTCAAATCTTGCAGATGCTGGCAACGATGCTGCAGGAGCCGGGCGGCGAGCGGGTCACGACCGCTGCACTGGCTGCCCGCCTGGCCGTCTCGGAGGCCGCGCTCTATCGCCACTTTGCGAGCAAGGCCCAGATGTTCGAAGGCCTGATCGAGTTCATCGAGCAAAGCCTCTTTGGTCTCATCAATCAGATCGTTGCCCAAGAGCCCGACGCTCGCCGGCAGTTGCGCTCGATCGTGCAGATGCTGCTGGGGTTCGCCGAGCGCAATCCGGGGATGACCCGGGTGCTGATTGGTGACGCGCTGATCACCGAGGATGGCCGTCTGCAGGCCCGCATCAACCAGTTGGTCGATCGGGTCGAGATCTCGCTCAAACAGTGCTATCGCAGTGCGATCGCGCAGGGGCAGCTTGATGCCGAGACGGATGCCGGTGGGCGCGCCAACCTGATGATGTCCTTCGTGCTCGGTCGCTGGATGCGGTTTGCCAAGTCGGGCTTCAAGCGCCCACCGGTCGATACCCTCGATCAGCAGATCCGACTGCTGATCAGCTGATCAAGGCAATCAGTGCGGCGCCGATGCGCCGCAGACCGCACACCCCGGATCGCGCGGCACGCCGATGGTCGTGATCTCAAGGCTGCGGCCTTCGATCACCATGAGCCGCCCCACCAGTGGCGTGCCGAATTCACCGGCGATCTTGAGTGCTTCGGCCGCCTGCAGGCTGCCGACCAGGCCGGTCAGCGGCGCAAACACGCCAAGCTGGGCGCAGGCGACCTCATCGACCTCGTCGGTCTCGGGAAAGAGGCAGTGGTAGCAGGGGGAGTCGGTGCGACGCGCATCGAAGACCGCGAGCTGACCGTCAAAGCGAATCGCGGCACCCGACACCAGCGGCACACCCGCCTTCACGCAGGCGCGATTGACCGCATGGCGGGTGGCAAAATTGTCGCAGCAGTCAAGCACGACGCTCGCCCCCGCCACCGCTTCGAGCAGGGCATCGCCAGTCAGCCGTTGTGTGAGCGCGATCACCTCAATGCCAGGATTGGCCTCGAGCAGCGTCTGGCGACCGGACTCTGCCTTGAGCCAGCCGATGCGGTCGTCGCGATGCAGGATCTGGCGCTGCAAATTGGTGAGATCGACGGTGTCACCGTCGGCAAGCACGATGCGCCCGATGCCCGAGCAGGCCAGATAGAGCGCCGCCGGCGACCCCAGACCTCCTGCCCCCACCACCAGCGCGCTTGAGGCCAGCAGCCGCTCCTGCGCTTCGATACCGATTTCGTCGAGCAGAATGTGCCGGCTGTAGCGAAGCAGTTGCTGGTCGTTCACGCCTATTTCGTGGTGCTGGCCTTGGTGCCCGCGTCTTTCGAATCGGCCGAGACCGCGGTGGCGTCTTTCTTGGCGAGCATGACCGGCTGGCCCTTCAGATGATTCATGGCCTGCTGCAGCTGGAAGTCTTCGGCTGACCCGAACTCGATCGGCTTGCGGTCTTTCATCTTGTCGGCGGCGCCATCGGCGGTGGTCGGTTTGGGGATGGCCGGCTTGTCTTCCCTGTCCTTGTCGTTGCTCAGATGGCGGGTGAGGTCGGCCTCACGCACCCTGAACTGGGACATATCGCCGTCGGGCGTCTCTTCGACCAGCAGATCGGGGGTGATCCCCTTGGCCTGGATCGAGCGCCCGCCCGGCGTGTAGTAGCGCGCGGTGGTCAGTTTGATGGCGGTGTTATTGCCCAGCGGCAGGATCGACTGCACCGAGCCTTTTCCGAAAGTCTGGGTGCCCATTACGACCGCGCGCTTGTGGTCCTGCAGGGCGCCGGCCACGATCTCGGAGGCCGAGGCCGAGCCGCCGTTGACCAGCACCACCATCGGCGTGGTCTTGGTCCAGGCCGGCAGCTTCGAGAGCACGTCGTCGCCGCGGCCGCGGACATAGTCCTCCGGGCTGGCAATGTATTTGCGTTTGGCATCTTCGGTTCGGCCGTCGGTAGACACCACCAGTGTCTTGGCCGGCAGGAAAGCCGCCGACACGCCCACTGCGCCGTTGAGCAGACCGCCCGGATCGTTGCGAAGGTCGAGCACCAGGCCCTTCAAGGGGCCGGATTTGTCCAGATTGCCGAGCTGGCGAGCCAGGCTGTCGACGGTCATTTCCTGGAACTGGGTCAGGCGGACGTAGCCATAACCCGGCTCGATGACTTTCGAGCGCACCGACTGCACACGGATGACGTCGCGCACCAGCTGAACCACGATCGGGCGCGTTTCGCCCTTTCGCATCAGCGTGAGCGTGACAGTGGACTTGGGCTTGCCGCGCATCAGCTTGACCGCGTCGTTCAGGGTCATGCCCTTGGTGTTCTTTTCGTCGATCTTGATGATCAGATCGCCCGACTTCACGCCTGCCCGAAAGGCCGGCGTGTCTTCGATTGGCGAGACCACCTTGACGAAGCCGTCTTCGGTGCCGACTTCGATGCCCAGGCCGCCGAATTCACCTTGCGTGCCGACCTGCAGTTCTTTGAATGCCTCGGCGTCCAGGAAAGCCGAGTGCGGATCAAGTCCGGTGACCATGCCGCTGATGGCTTCCTGGATCAGCTTCTTGTCGTCGACCGGCTCGACATAGAAAGCTTTGATCGCGCCAAAGACATCGCTGAACTGGCGCAGGTCTTCGAGCGGCAGCGCCGTGCGCACGTCGCGCTGGGCCACGGCGGTGACGCCGAGACTGATCAGGATGCCGGCAACAGCACCGGCGGTCACGAGAGCGAGAGGCTTGAATTTGTTGGTCATCGGAGTTTGCTTATGGCCTGGAGAAGTGGCCTTGAGCCAGGCCCGGGCGTGGGCGACTGACTGGCTGGCCACCTTGCTGAAATCGAGTATACGCGCCGGAGCAAGACCTGCCACCGGCACGGGAATCCGCCTGTCGGCTGGCTCAGCCGGCTTTTTTGCCTTGAGCGGCAACCGCCGACATGGCGGCTTCGATCTCGGCCTGATCGCCCAGATAAGCGCTGCTGATCGGTTTGAGCTGATCGTCCAGCTGATAGACCAACGGCCGCCCGGTCGGGATGTTCATATGCACGATGTCCTCGTCGGAAACACCATCGAGGTGCTTGATCAGCGCGCGCAGTGAGTTGCCGTGTGCGGCGATGACCACCCGGCGCCCGAGCCTGATGGCTGGGGCGATCGATTCGTTCCAGATCGGCACCACCCGCTCGACCGTGTCGCGCAGGCATTCGGTGCGCGGAATCTCATGCGCACGCAGGCGGGCGTAGCGCGGGTCGCCTTGCGCCTCGCGCGGATCGCCCTGCGGCAGCGGATCGGGCGCAATCCCATAGGCACGCCGCCAGATCAGGACCTGCTCGTCGCCGAAGCGCGCGGCGGTTTCGCTCTTGTTCAGACCCTGCAGTGCGCCGTAGTGACGCTCGTTGAGCCGCCAGGAGTGCACCACCGGCAGCCACATCGCATCCATCTCGTCGAGCATGGTCCAGAGCGTACGGATCGCCCGGCGCAGCATCGAGGTGTAGCACACGTCGAAGGCATAACCCTCGGCCTTCAGGAGTGCCCCGGCGCTGCGCGCTTCGGCCAGACCCTTGGGCGTCAGATCGACATCGGTCCAGCCGGTGAAACGGTTTTCGAGGTTCCATTGGCTTTCGCCGTGGCGGATGAGAACAAGGGTATGTGTCATGGCATCGGAAGGGGTGGGCTGCATCTATTCTATAATTTGCGGTCTTACACTTGGGCGGCACAGTGAAGTTCATCACCGAAAACATCTTTTTGATCGTGACCGCGCTGGTTTCCGGGGTGATGCTGCTGATGCCCCTGATCAACCGCCAGATGGCCGGCGCCAGCGTCGGTACCCTTGAGGCCACCCGCCTCATGAACAGCGGCGCGATCGTCCTTGACGTGCGAAAGCCTGACGAATTCGCCCGCGGTCATGTGGTCGGCAGCCGCAATATCCCGCTGGTTGACCTCGATAAGCGGGCCGCCGAGTTGCCGCCCGGCAAATCACTGATCGTGGTCTGCGCCAACGGTTCAAGCGCCGCACGCGCCGCAGGCAGCCTGCGAAAAGCCGGTCGCGCCGAGGTTTTCTGCATGGAAGGCGGCCTGGCGTCGTGGCAGCAGGCCGGTCTGCCGGTGGTCAAATGAATCAAATCATCCTGAGCCCAGAGGGTCGTCAATGAGTGCCAAGGTCACGATGTATTCCACCGCTGTGTGCCCCTATTGCGTTCGGGCCGAAGCCCTGCTCAAGCAGCGCGGCGTGACGGCCATCGACAAGATCCGCATCGATGAGGACCCTGCCGAACGCGATCGCATGATCGAGCGAACCGGTCGGCGCACCGTGCCGCAGATCTACATCGGTGAGCGCCATGTTGGCGGTTTCGATGATCTGGCCGCCCTCGATCGGGCGGGCGAGCTGGCGCCTTTGTTGCAGGCCTGATTGATTGCGGCATGCCGCGGCATGCTGCGGCTGTCATCCCGGGCTGGCATCCTCCCATCGGTTTCCGATTTCCATCACTTTTTCAGGAGCGGTGTCATGAGTGACGCACAGCAACCGATTTTTCAGATTCAGCGCATGTACCTCAAGGACCTCTCCCTCGAGATTCCGGGCGCGCCCCGCATTTTTCTCGAGCAACAGGGTCCGACGGTCGAGATCTCGCTTGACACCGCCTACGACGGCCTCGGTGACTCAATCCATGAAATCACGGTCACCTCGACCGTGACCACCAAAGTCGGCGACAAGGTGATGTTCCTGATCGAGGCCAAGCAGGCCGGCATCTTCGACATCCGTAACATCCCCGACGAGCAGATGCCGATCGTCATCAACGTCGTGTGCCCCAACGTCATCTATCCCTACTTGCGCGCCAACGTCGCCGACGTCATCCAGCGCGCCGGCTTTCCGCCGATCCATCTTGCCGAGATCAACTTCGAGGCGCTCTATCAGCAGAAGATGGCGCAGCAGCAGGCCGAGGCGCAGGGCGCCAGTCCTTCGCTGATTGTCCCCGGCCGCTTGAACTGACGGCCGACCGACCGGACGTCGCGCCGAGCGGGTCGAATTCAGGATGATTCTCGACCTGCTCCCAATCACGATCGCGCCAGGACTTTCTTCTGGCATCGGTCTTGCGGCGTGGCGTCTGTGAAGGTCGCCGTGCTGGGCGCGGGTGCATGGGGCACCGCGATGGCGGTTCATGCCGGGTTGCGCCATCGGGTTTCCTTGTGGGCGCGCGATCCGGCGATGTCAGCTGTGATGTCGAGCCAGCGGGAAAACACGCGTTATCTGCCCGGGGTTCGGCTTGCACCCGCGATCGAGCCGACCGCCGAACTGGGTGCGGCGCTCGTTGGCGCCGATCTGCTGATCATTGCCACGCCGCTGTCCGGATTGCGCCCGATGGCGCGGGCCCTGTCTGCAGCCAGCGTCTCAGCCCCACTCGGGCCGGTGATCTGGCTGTGCAAGGGGCTCGAGGCTCAGACCGCGCTGCTGCCGCACGATGTCGTGGCAAGCGAGTGGCCCGAGGCGGCCGGTGGCGTGCTGGCTGGTCCGAGCTTCGCGCAGGAAGTGGCCGCGGGTTTGCCAGCCGGTCTGACGGTGGCGTCGGTCGATGAGACGGTGTCGCAGACCACCATCACCGCCTTGCACCACGGTGCATTGCGCATCTATCGCACGGACGATGTCGTCGGGGTCGAGGCCGCAGGCGCACTCAAGAACATCATGGCGATTGCCACCGGCATCGCCGACGGTCTGGGTCTCGGCATGAATGCTCGTGCTGCACTGCTGACCCGCGGGATGGCCGAGATGGTTCGCTATGGGGTGGCCATCGGCGCGCGCCCCGAAACCTTCATGGGGCTGTCCGGTGTCGGCGATCTGGTGCTGACCTGTACCGGCGATCTCTCGCGAAATCGCGCGGTCGGGCTGCGGCTGGCACGGGGCGAGCCACTCGATGCGATTCTCGCCGGACTCGGTCATGTCGCCGAGGGCGTGGCCTGCTGCCGCGCAGTGCGCGACAGCGCCCGGCGCGCCGGTGTCGAACTGCCGATTACCGAAGCGGTGTCGGCAGTGCTGTTCGATGGGAGCGCGCCGCGCGATGCGGTCGCTGCGCTGCTGGCGCGCGAGCCGCGGGCCGAAGCTTTTCAGGCGACACAAGCATGAACCAGCCTGATCCAGGCAGCTCGTCCATGGCCCGCCGGGTTGCGGTCTGTGTCTTTTGCGGCGCCCGCGACGGTGCCGATCCGCGGTTCCTGGCGCTTGCCCGACTGGCAGGCGACAGGCTTGCACGGGCCGGTGCCACGATCGTCTACGGCGGCGGACGGGTCGGGATGATGGGGGCACTGGCCGATGCGGCACTGGCCGCGGGCGGCCAGGTCATCGGTGTGATCCCGGGCGTGCTGCTCGATCGCGAAGCAGGCCACAAGGGCTTGGCGCGCCTCGAGGTCGTCGCCGACATGCAGGTGCGCAAGCAGCGCATGATCGAGCTGTCTGACGCTTTCCTGACGCTGCCTGGCGGACTGGGCACCCTCGACGAACTCTTCGAGGTTCTGACGCTGCGCCAGCTCGGCGAGCATCAGCTTCCGATCCTGGCGGTCAACGACCAGGGCTTTTTTGACACGCTGGCGGCCTGCCTTCAAGAATTCGTGGATCATGGCCTGGTCGGTCAGCGCGATGTCGCGGCGCTCGAGCTGTTTTCATCGCTCGACGCGGCATTGGTCAGACTCGGACTTTCGGGCTGACGCTGTCCCTTCCTCGCCAGACTCTGCCGTTTCACTGCCAACCCTAACATCCGCGTCCCAACCATGAAATTCGATCCCAGTACCCGCCATCAGACCTGCCGCAGTGCCGATGAAGCCCTGCTCACTCGCCAGTCGATTCGTGCTTTTTTGCCGCGCGAAGTGCCGCGCGAAACCATCGACGAGATTCTTCAGGTCGCGGCCCGTGCGCCGTCAGGTACCAACACACAGCCCTGGAAGGTCTATGTGGTGGCCGGCGAGCCGCGTGCCGACCTCAGCCGCAAGATTCTGGCCGCCTTTGACGATCCGGCGGTGGCGGCGACCCACAAACGCGAATACGCCTATTACCCGCAGCAATGGACCTCACCTTATGTCGATCGGCGCCGCAAGGTGGGCTGGGACATGTACGGACTGCTGGGGATCGGCAAGGGTGATTTCGAAAAGACCCATCATCAGCACGGGCGCAATTACAGCTTCTTCGACGCGCCGGTCGGTCTGATGTTTACCATCGACCGCATCCTCGAGCGGGGCAGCTGGCTCGACTACGGCATGTTCATCCAGAACGTCATGATCGCGGCGCGCGGCCGAGGTCTCGACACCTGCCCGCAGGCGGCTTTTCTGGAGTTCCACAGCATCATCGCCGAGTGTGTCGGGATGCCGGACAACGAGATGCTGGTGTGCGGCATGTCGCTCGGCTGGGCCGACCCGGATGCGCTGATCAACACGCTCTTCACCGAGCGCGACCCGGTGGCCTCGTTCACTACTTATCGCGGGATCTGAGGCGGGATCTGAGGCGGGATCTGAGCAGGGATCTGAGGCGAAAGCTGAGGCGGATCGGCGCTGCCCTCGAATCCGAGCTGTCGCCAGGCTTCGAAAACCACGACCGCCACCGCGTTGGAAAGATTGAGGCTGCGGTTGCCGGGGCGCATCGGCAGGCGCAGCAGTTGCTCCGCTGAGAAGGTGTCCCGCACCGCCTGCGGCAGTCCGGCGCTTTCGGAGCCGAACACGAAGCAGTCGTCGGCCTGAAAACCCACCGATGCAGGCGCGCGTACCCCGCGGGTGGTCAGGGCAAACATGCGGTCCGGGTCGGGTTGGCATGTCATCAGAAAGGTCTGCCAGCTTGCATGCACCTTGACCGCCGCCCACTCGTGATAGTCGAGCCCGGCACGGCGCATTTTTGCGTCGTCAAGCGTAAAGCCGAGCGGCTCGATCAGATGCAGGCGAGCGCCGGTGTTGGCACACAGCCGAATCACATTGCCGGTATTGGGTGGGATTTCGGGGTGGACCAGAACGACGTCGAACATGGGTTTGAGTTTGAGAGCAGCGTGTCAGGCGGGGGAATCGCGCATCGTTCGGGCGACCACCAGCGCGACCACGCTGCGGGCGCCGGCTGCTTTCAGGATGCGTGCTGCCTCGGTCAGGGTCGAGCCGCTGGTCATGACGTCGTCGACCAGGCCCACATGCAGGCCGTCGAAACGGGCATTGCATGCAAACGCGCCGACCAGATTGTGGCGACGCTCCACCAGGCTCAGGCCGGTCTGGGGTGATGTGTCGCGCAGGCGGCGCAGCCCGAAGGGCATCACCGGCAACGGTGCTCTCACCGATGCGGCCATGCTGCGGGCCATTTCGAGTGCCTGGTTGAAGCCGCGCTGTGCCAGCCGCGATGCGCCAAGCGGCACCGGAACCAGGCAATCGAGGCGGATGCTCGGCGCGCTGCCCAGCCAGCGCGTGGCGAGCAACTCGCCCAGCGGTCGGGCGAGGTTGAGCTCGCGGCCGAACTTGAGCGAGGTCACCACCCGATCGAGCGGTGCAGCGTAATCGGCGACCGCCATGGTCTGGTCGAAGGCAGGCGAGGCGGTCGAGCACGGGCAGGCCTGGCGATCGGCGCCCACATTGGCGGGAAGGCCGCAGCGCGCACATCGCAGGCGGTTGATGCCAGGCATCGCCAGCAGGCAGGCCATGCAGACGCCCGGAAAAGCGCCCGGCGCGAGCGCCTGGTCACACAGGGCGCAGCCGCGCGGCGCAAGATGGTCGAACCAGACGCCGAGCCGGCGTCGAACCGGCTTGAGGAGCCCCTGCAGCATGCTTGTTCTCATGCCCTGAGCCTACCGCACCCGCCGGTATACTGGATCGGCCATGCCTGAGCCTTCCGACCTAGACCGTTTGGCCGTCCGCCGTCAGTTCGACCGCCGGGCCGAGTCTGCGGGACGGGCTGACTTCCTGCTTCGCGAAGTCGAGCGACGCATGATCGAGCGGCTCGATCTGGTCCGTCTGACGCCATCGCGGGTGCTCGATATCGGTTGCGGGCTGGGCGACGGCGTGCGTCGGCTGCGAGTGCGCTGGCCGCAGGCCGAGGTAATCGGACTCGATTTCTCCCCGCGTCGCATCGACCAGGCCATCCGGCTCGACCGGCCCGCCCGTCAGTCCTGGACCCAAGCGCTGCTTCAGCGTTTTGGCGCCCGAGCTCAGCGTGAGACCGCCGCCGCGCCGGCCGCGGGTTCGCCGGCTGGCGTCCCCGCTCCCTCGGCGCCCCTCGGACGCTATCTGGTGGCAGACGCCCATCAACTTCCCTTCCAGGCCAGCAGCGTCGACCTGCTCTGGTCGAACCTTGCCTTTCACTGGTTCGATGACGTGCCGGCGGCGATCGATCAGTGGTACCGGGTGATTCGCCCCGACGGATTGCTGATGTTCAGTGCATTGGGCGTCGATACCCTGCACGAGCTGCGCCAGACCGGACTGGCAATGCAGTCGCTGCCCGATCTTCATGACATCGGCGACGCTCTGGTGCAGGCCGGCTTTGCCGAGCCGGTGATGGACGCCCAGCGGCTGACGGTGACCTGGACCGATCCGGCGACCATGCTTGCCGAATTGCGCGGACTCGGCGGGGATGCCCGGCGTGGGCGCGCCAGGGGGCTGACGACACCGAGGCGACGCGATGCGGCGCTCAAGGCTGCGGCCGCCCGACTGCGTGCTCAGGACCCGCTCGGCCCCTTGTCGATCACCTTCGAGATCATTTATGGCCATGCCTGGTGCGGCCCGAAGAAGCGCCTGCCCGACGGCTATTCCCCGATCGAGTTTCGCGCCTCTCCAGGTTCGGTGAAGCGCTGAGCGGATACCGTCGGGCGACTCGTGCGCTCGGTCGGCTTGCTGGCCCTGTGCCCGCCCGCCTATAATGACGCGGTGCAGTAAAGGTCAGGCAACAGAGGTTCGTGCCGATGCAGCGTCCCTGGGTTCATGTGGTATCCGGCAATCGGCAGGAATGGCTCAGCAAGCGCAATTGCTCGCTTGCCCCGAGGCAGTTGGCCTTGATTTTTGCTTCGCTCGCGACGGCGTCCATGGGCATAGCGGTGATGTTTGCCGCTTTGGGGGCCTGGATGGTTCTGCCTTTTGCCGGTATTGAGGTGCTGGGACTTGGCACCGCATTTTTGGTCTACGCGCGTCATGCCGCAGACTACGAACGGATTGTCCTGAGCCGGGACTGTCTTCTGGTCGAAACCAGTCGCGCAGAGCGGTTAAGGCAGGAAAAATGCGCTCCGGCGTGGATTCGAGTGGAATACAGCGGTGCCAGGCAGGAGTTGATCGGTCTGGTGAGTTCCGGACAGCGTATCGAGGTCGGGCGCTTCGTGCCCGAGTCCGAACGGACTGACCTCGCGATGCAGCTGCGTGCGCAGTTGCAGGGCTTGAGATGTTGAATCCTGGTGAGACCATGCAAAGGCAACGAAACAACTTTTTCCAGCAGTGCTTCCTGACCCTGACAGGCGTGTTGATGTCTGGCGCTGCCCTGGCGGTCCAGGACATGCCCGGTGGCCCGAACGTCCTGCAGACCAACCTGCGTCCGGGCGTCACCAAGATCGCTGCCGACCAGTACTGGATTCACAACTTTCTGATGATCGTGTGTCTGGTCATTTTCGTCGCGGTGTTTGCCGTGATGTTCTATTCGATCTGGGCACACCGGAAGTCGCGCGGTGCCAAGCCGGCCGATTTTCACGAGAGCACCACGGTCGAGATCGCCTGGACCATCATCCCTTTCCTGATCGTGATCGGCCTGGCGATTCCGGCCACCCGCATGGTCATCGAGCAGAAAGACACCTCGCAGGCCGATCTCACCATCAAGGCGGTCGGCTATCAGTGGAAGTGGGGCTATGAATACATGCGTGGCGATGCCGAAGGGGTGACGCTGCTGTCGACCATGACCACCCCTTTGTCGCAGATGGACGGCAGTGAGCCGATGTCTGAAACCTACCTGATGGAAGTCGATCAGCCGCTGGTGGTGCCGGTCAATCAGAAGATCCGGATGGTGGTGACCGCGACCGACGTGATCCATGCCTGGATGGTGCCGGCCTTCGGGGTCAAGCAGGATGCCATTCCCGGTTTTGTTCGCGACACCTGGTTTCGCGCCGAGAAAGTCGGCACCTATCGCGGCAATTGCGCCGAGCTTTGCGGCAAGAACCACTCGCAGATGCCGATCGTGGTCGAGGTCAAGAGCCAGGAAGACTTTGTGAAGTGGGCGGCCGCCAAAAAGCAGGAAATGATGGCGCAGGCTGACGACGCGACCAAAGAGTGGGCGCTTGCCGACCTCACCGAGCGCGGGCAAAAAGTGTTCAGCGGCAACTGTGCAGCCTGTCATCAGGCAAATGGCAAGGGTGTGGCCGGCGCGTTTCCGGCACTTGATGGCTCCAAGGTGGTGCTTGGCAAGTCTGACGATCAGATCGCGCTGCTCCTCAAGGGCAAACAGGGTACGTCGATGGCGTCCTTCAAGCAGTTGTCCGATGTAGAGCTGGCGGCGGTGGCAACCTACACCCGCAATGCCTGGGGTAATAAGGCTGAAGACAATATCGTTCAGCCCAAGGAATTCACCGAAGCCCGCAAGTAAGCGGACTTTTACCGGGCGCCGCCTTCGGGCGGCACCGACATTTTCAGCGAATCCGGCATCACCGATCAGTTTCAGGAGCAGTCGATGAGCGCAGTACTGGACCACCCCGCAGGCCATCATGATCATGCACACGACCATCCGCACGGCTGGCGTCGCTGGGTTTACGCCACCAATCACAAGGACATCGGCACGCTGTACTTGTGGTTCAGCTTCATCATGCTGCTGGCCGGCGGTGTGCTGGCGCTGACCATCCGTGCCGAGTTGATGCGCCCGGGTCTGCAGTATGTCCAGCCCGAGTTCTTCAACCAGCTCACCACCATGCACGGTCTGATCATGGTGTTCGGCGCGATCATGCCGGCCTTCGTGGGCTTCGCGAACTGGCAGATCCCCATGATGATCGGTGCATCCGACATGGCCTTTGCCCGGATGAACAATTTCAGCTTCTGGCTGATGCCCCCGGCGGCGCTGCTGCTGGTGGGTTCGTTCTTCGTGCCGGGCGGTGCCACGGCAGCCGGCTGGACGCTCTATGCGCCGCTTTCGGTGCAGATGGGCATCGGCATGGACATGACCATCTTTGCGGTGCACATCCTGGGCGCCTCGTCGATCATGGGGTCGATCAACATCATCACCACCATCCTGAACATGCGGGCGCCGGGCATGACCCTCATGAAGATGCCGATGTTCGTCTGGACCTGGCTGATCACCGCTTACCTGCTGATCGCGGTCATGCCGGTGCTGGCCGGTGCGATCACGATGATCCTGACCGACCGTCACTTTGGCACCTCGTTTTTCAATGCGGCCGGTGGCGGTGACCCGGTCATGTACCAGCACATCTTCTGGTTCTTCGGGCATCCCGAGGTCTACATCATGATCCTGCCGGCCTTCGGCATCGTGAGCGAGATCATCCCGACCTTCTCCCGCAAGCGGCTGTTCGGCTACAGCTCGATGGTCTACGCCACCTCGTCGATCGCGATCCTGTCGTTCATCGTCTGGGCCCACCACATGTTCACCACCGGCATGCCGGTGACCGGGCAACTCTTCTTCATGTACGCGACCATGCTGATCGCGGTGCCCACCGGCGTGAAGATCTTCAACTGGGTCGCCACAATGTGGCGCGGCTCGATGACGTTCGAGACACCGATGCTGTTTGCGATCGGTTTCATCTTCGTGTTCACGATGGGTGGCCTGACCGGCATCATCCTGTCGGTCGCGCCGATCGATATCCAGTTGCACGATACCTACTATGTGGTGGCCCACTTCCACTATGTGCTGGTGGCCGGTTCGCTCTTCGCGCTGTTCGCCGGCACCTACTACTGGATCCCGAAATGGACCGGGCACATGTATGACGAGTCGCTTGGCAAGTTCCATTTCTGGGCCTCGCTGATCACCTTCAACATCACCTTCTTCCCGATGCACTTCCTCGGGCTGGCCGGTATGCCGCGCCGTTATGCCGACTATCCGATGCAGTTTGCCGACTTCAACATGGTTGCCTCGATCGGCGCCTTCGGCTTCGGTCTGTCGCAGCTGATCTTCCTCTACGCGGTGCTCAAGTGCATTCGTGGCGGACGCAAGGCCACGCCGGAAGTCTGGGAAAATGCACAAGGTCTCGAATGGACGCTGCCGTCACCGGCACCTTTCCACACCTTCGAGACGCCCCCGACGGTCAAGTAAATCGCCTCTGCACGTCACGACATGACCGATCACACGCCCTCCGGCACCAGCAAGCCCGCGAATCTGCGGACTGCGCTGGTGCTGCTGTCGATCGTCGCGATTTTCTTCATCGGCGTGATCGCCAACAGGGTGTTCTTCAGATGACGCCGATGCCGCCCGCCCCTGAGCGCGCCCGTCTGAATCTGACGACGCTTGGCAAGTTGTGCGTGCTGGTTACGCTGATGTTTGGTTTCGGCTTCGCGATGATCCCGATCTACAAGAAGATCTGCGAGATCACCGGCATCAATTTCCTGACCCGCGAAGAGTCGGGCAACGCCGAGATCGCTCGGAATACCCAGGTCGACACCAGCCGGACGATCACGGTCGAGTTCGATGCCAACCGCCAGGGTGCATGGCAATTCAAGCCCGAACGCCGTTCGATCGACGTGCATCCCGGCGAACTGGTCACGGTCGAATACGAGCTGATCAACGGTCAGGCCCGCGAGATGTCGGGGCAGGCCATTCCCAGCTACGCGCCGGCGGTGTCTGCTGAGCATTTCCGCAAGCTCGAGTGCTTCTGCTTTCGCCAGCAGACGCTTGGACCCAATGAAAACCGCCGGTTTCCGGTGGTCTTCATGGTTGACCCCCGGCTGCCGGCCAATGTGAGCACCATCACCTTGTCCTATACCTTCTTTGAGGTAGGCACGGGCATGCAGCCTCAGACTCGGCTGCCAGTCACAGGTCGGGAAATCTGATGGTCGATCAGGCCACCCCCGAGTTGCCGAAAGCCGGCCTGGTCTCGACCGTCAAAGCGGTGGGCGCATCGTTTTTCGGCGTGCGCGGCTCGGCGGCGCATCAGCGCGATGTCTCGAGCCTGAACCCGGTCATGGTGATCGGCGTCGGCGTGGCGCTGGCGGCTGCTTTCGTGCTTGCTCTGGTGCTGATCGTCAAACTGGTGGTGGCATGAGCTGCCACACGCACCATTCCGCTGCGGCAGTGTCAGCCTGCAGCGTCAACAAATTCTGATGGAGACTCGATCATGAGCGCTGCTGCGCACGACTCGGCACCCTACTATTACGTGCCGGCCCCCTCAAAGTGGCCAATGGTGGGCTCGATTGCCATGGGGTTCGCGGGTTTCGGCGCGGTCGGTACCGTGAACTATCAATCCTGGGGTCCGTGGCTGCTGCTGATCGGATTTTGTGTGCTCTTTTACATGCTGACCGGCTGGTTCGGCGCGGTGGCAACTGAGTCGGAGGCAGGTCAGTACAACAGCCGGGTCGACAGTTCCTTTCGGTGGAGCATGGCCTGGTTCATCTTCTCGGAGGTGATGTTTTTTGCGGCCTTCTTCGGCGCCCTGTTCTATGCCCGCACGATTTCCATGCCTTGGCTCGGCGACCTCGACCACAAGCAGTTCCTGTGGCCCAATTTCACCGCTGCCTGGCCCAACCTCGGGCCGGCCGGGACCATCTCGGGTTTTGGCAAAGTCGGTCCCTGGCCGATCCCGACGATCAATACCGCGCTGCTGCTGGCCTCCGGTATCACCCTGACGATTGCGCACCATGCACTCAAGGACAATCGCCGCGGTTCGCTGATCTTCTGGATGGTTGCCACGCTTGCCCTGGGAGCAATCTTCCTGGGTCTGCAGGTGCTGGAGTATGTCCATGCCTACAGCGAGCTCAACCTCAAGCTCACGTCGGGCATCTTCGGTTCGACCTTCTTCCTGCTGACCGGCTTTCACGGGTTTCACGTCACGATCGGCGTGATCATGCTGACCGTCGTGCTGATCCGCATTATCAAGGGCCACTTCACCCCCGAGCACCACTTCGCCTTCGAGGGTGCTGCCTGGTACTGGCACTTCGTCGACGTCGTCTGGCTGCTGCTCTACGTGATCGTCTACTGGCTCTGATCGCCAGCGTCACCGTGCCCTCGTAGGAGCCACGCCCTCGGGCGGGCTCCTTTTCACGCTTCTCGCAAGCCGCGCGCCTCGCCGCGAATATCGCCCGATAGACTCAAGCCAGTGTCTATCGGGAAGCGCCAATGGCCTTGCGTTATGTCTTTGGGGTGATGTCGGCGACCCAGTCGCCGGCGGTAGTCGAGCAGCTTGCCGGGCTGCTCTCGCCCCATCCGGTGCTGATCCACCATGATTTCGGCAAGCGTGCCGATTTCGCAGTGCGGGTGCCCAACGCCCACACCATCGCCGATCCGCGCGGTACAGGCTGGGGAACCTGGGGATTTTCCGAGGCGATTTTTCATACCCTTGCCGAGGCACTGCGGCGCTATGACTTCGACTATTTCCAGCTGCTGAGCCCGACCTGTCTGCCGATCCGGCCACTGGCCGAGTTTGAGGCATTCATCAAGTCGAGCTCGGCGCAGGCGCATATCGACCTGCTGCGCCTCGATGACGATGATGATCTGCTGATGACCTTCGGCTACCGCACGTTCGCGCCCGGCAATTCGCAGCGCTTTCGCCTGCTTCGCCGAGTGCGGCACTGGTATTTCGACAATCAGTCGCAGCTGGTCCAGCGCGGGGCGCTGTCTGTGCTCAAACGAGAAGACGGGCTCGCTGCGCCGCGCTTGAGTCTGGCGGCGCGGACCGGGCTGGCCCTCACCCGCATGGCTAGAGACGGCGCGCTCGGCCCTCATCCCTTTTCTTTAGGGGTCAGGCCGATGATCGGGGGCGTGTTCTTCGGCGCGCGTCGAGAGGTCTGCGAGTACCTGGTCGGACGCAGCCATGACGAATCGATGCTCGGTTTCGCACGTCGTCTGTCCATCGTCGATGAAACCCTGTTTGCGACGCTGCTGGGCAATTCAGGCTTTGCAATCGGGCCGTCCAATCATGCGGTCAATGCCTTCACTGAGACCGGCAGCCCGCGCTGGATCGAGCCGGGCGACTTCGATCGGATGGCGGCGACCGGGCGATTTTTCGCGCGCAAATTTGCGGACGATCCGGAGTCGCCGATGCGTCAGCGAGCGATTCAGCGGGTCCGCCAGACATCGACGCTGCATGGTCCTGTCGCACTCGGCCTGCGGGTACTCGACCCCGCGCCAGCGGGCCTGACAACCCACCTGGGGCGACCTGCTCCGGCAACACCGTTACGACTGCAGGTGGTCGCGCCACCGCCGCCCCCTCAGGCACTGCGCATCGTCTTCGGGCTGATGTCTTCGCAGCAGCCCGACACCACGGTCAGTCAGCTGGTCGATGCACTGGCCCCCTGTCCGGTCGTGATCCATCATGACTTCACCAAACGGCGAGAATTTTCGATCGTGCGCGATCATGTGCAGCTCGTGCCCGATCCGAAGCAGACCGGCTGGGGTACTTGGGGATTTGCCGACGCGATTTTTCATACGCTCGAGTACGCGCTCGACCATCACGATTTCGACTACTTCCAGCTGCTCAGTCCGACCTGTCTGCCGATCCGCCCGATTGCCGATTTCGCCGCCCATCTCGCCGGCGCGAACTGCGACATCCAGGCCGATGTGATGCCGGTCGACGCCGATGACGATGTGCTGATGACTTTCGGCTATCGGACCTATATCCGCGATGGCACGCTGCGTTTCCGGATGATGCGTCGGGCTCGCGCCTGGTACTTCGGCGATCGGGCTGATCTGGTGCAGATGATGTCGCTGTCGATCCTGCGGCGGGGCCTTGCCCACCAGTCGGTGTTCGACTCGATCGCACCGCGCACAGCGCTGGCCTTCACGCGCATGGTGGTCGACGGTCAGATCGCCGAGCATCCCTTCGGCTCGGCGCTGCGCCCGATGATCGGCAGCATCTGGTTCGGTGCGAGGCGGCCGGTCTGTGAATACCTGGTCAAGATCGGGCGCGATCCTGCCGTGCGCAGCTATTTCAGCCGCCTGCACGTGGTCGATGAGACGCTTTTCCCAACCCTGCTGGCGAACTCGCCCTATCGGGTGGGCGCCTCGAATCACACCATCAGCCCCTTCGACATGAACGGCCACCCCCGGCGGATCGAGGCGCAGGACGTCGATGCGCTGCGCGATACAGGCCGGTTTTTTGCTCGCAAGTTTTCTGACGATCCCGCTGACCCGGTTCGACGCCGTGCACTGGCACTGGCGAGAGGCGAGCCATCTTCGGTCGGAGGAAACCATGTCGATTCAGGATTGCCGTCTGTTTGAAATCCCACGCTTTGCCGATGAACGCGGCAGTCTGAGTGTGGTCGAGTCGACGCACCAGATTCCCTTCGAGATCCGGCGCGTGTACTACCTCTACGACATTCCGGCCGGACAGGTGCGGGCGGCGCACGGCCACAAGCGTCTGCAGCAGCTGGTGGTCGCGATGTCGGGCAGCTTCGACATCTGCATCGACGATGGCTTTGCGCGCCGCCTGATCCGTCTTGATCGACCCGATCGTGGCCTGTATATCGCGCCGGTCATATGGCGCGAACTCAATGGCTTTTCGGGTGGCGCGGTGTGTGTGGTGCTCGCGTCTGAGCTGTACGACGAACAGGATTATCTGCGCGACTACGACCAGTTCCTCGCCTACGCACGTGCGCAAGCACGAGTGCAGTGATCGGTGCGCTCAGCGGTGCACCAGGGGCAGGCCGATGAGCAAGCCGATCGCCTTCCTGGATGTGCTGGCAGCCTGCGTCGAATTGCGCCCGCAGATCGACGCCGCGATTGCGCGGGTACTGCAGTCGGGCTGCTATATCGGCGGCGAGGAGGTCGAGCGCTTCGAGACCGACTGGGCCGCGTTTTGTGAGGCCAGGCAGGCTGTCGGCGTGGGCAACGGTCTGGACGCCCTGCGCCTTGCGCTGCTTGCGCTCGACGTCGGTGCGGGCGATGAGGTGATCGTGCCGTCGAACACCTTCATAGCGACCTGGCTTGCGGTGGCCCAGGTGGGTGCGGTGGTGGTGCCGGTCGAGCCGGATGCCTCAAGCTTCAACCTTGATGCAGCGCGCATCGAGGCAGCGATTACCTCGCGCACCCGGGCGATCATGCCGGTTCACCTATATGGCCAGCCGGCCGACCTTGCGCCGATCCTGGCGATCGCTCGTCGCCATGGTCTGCGGGTGATCGAGGATGCGGCGCAGGCTCATGGGGCGCGCTATCGGGGGCGTCGAATCGGCGCCCATGGCGATGCGGTGGCATGGAGCTTTTATCCCGGCAAAAACCTCGGGGCGATCGGCGATGGCGGGGCCATCACCACCGACGACGCACAACTTGCCGATCGACTGCGTCAATTGCGCAATTATGGTTCGAGCACGCGTTATGTGCACGAGATGGCCGGTGTGAATTCACGGCTCGATCCGATTCAGGCGGCAGTCCTGTCAGTCAAGCTCGCCCATCTTGATGAGTGGAATGCGCGTCGATCGCTGATTGCCGCGCGTTATCAAGTCGGGCTGGCCGATTCGGGGCTGGTATTGCCGCAGGTCCTGCCGTGGGCCGAGCCGGTCTGGCATCTGTTCGTCGCAAGGCATCCCGAGCGCGATGCTTTGCGCGATCGGCTTGCCCAGGCCGGTATCAGTACGCTGATCCATTACCCGACGCCGCCGCATCGGCAGGGCGCCTTCGCATCGATGGCGAGTCTGTCGCTGCCGATCAGCGAGCGGCTGCACCGCGAGGTGTTCAGCCTGCCGATCGGGCCGCATTTGAAGCTCGATGAAGCCGATCGGGTGATCGAGGCGATCGGGCTGATACTGACGCGCTGAGCGCTCGCAACGCCGCCCGCGACGTCGGGTGCTCGGATCAGGGGCCGTCCAGCGGCACGCCCTGACTCTGGATCCAGCCGAAATGGTTGGCCACCAGCAAAAAAATGAACAGGCAGGCCGACAATGCCACCCGGACGGTGAGTGCGCGAACAGTGTTTCGCGATTGGCCTTTGTCGCGCATCATGAAAAAGAGCGCTGACATCAGGCTGGCGATGATGGCCACAAAGGCAATAACGATGATGATCTTCATGAAATCCAGTATCGCACGGGCACCCGACGTGCCTGGATGCACACGCCGCGGGCATTTATGCGCGCATCGGTGATTCCCACGCTGGCCGCGGTGGCGGTCGTGGCGCTGACGGTGTCGCTTGGCAATTGGCAATTACGCCGGGCCGACGACAAGGCGCGGCTCCAGTTGCAGCGTGACCAGGCGCTGGCCCGTGCGCCCCTGCCGATCGGCACCGCGCTGCTCGATGCGGCCGCGACCGACGGACAGCGGGTCTCGGTCGAGGGCCGCTTCGATGAGCCGCACACCGTGTTTCTCGACAATCGCACCCGCCAGGGCGTCGCGGGTTTCCATGTGCTCACACCGATGCGCATCGAGGCCGATCTGCCCGCCGACGGCACGGTCCGCTATGTGCTGGTGCTGCGCGGTTGGATCGCCCGCGATATTGCCGAACGTACCCGCCTGCCGCCGCTGCGAACGCCCACCGGGGTGCAGCGTATCGAAGGGCTGGCGATCGTCGATCTGCCGCAGCCGATCGTGCTGGGTTCAAGCGGGCCCGAAGGCGGCGCAGCCGACGCGTCGGCCGCCGGCCGGGCTTCAGGAAACGATCGGGGCAACGAGGCGGGCAAAGACGCCTCCGCGCGTATCTGGCAGCATCTGTCGATGCCCGACTATGCCCGCTGGTCGGGCCTGCCGATGCAGCCGGTGCTGGTCCGCCAGACCGTCGAGCTCGACGACGGACTGGCTCGCGACTGGGTGCAACCTGCGTCCGGCGTCGATCGCCACCACGGCTATGCAGTGCAGTGGTATGCGATCGCCGCGGTTACCGCGGGTTTGTGGCTGTGGCTGAGCCTGCGTCCGCGGCGCCGGGGGGCCTCGGACCCGGGATCGGAGTCGCGATGACAGTTGTCAGCGAAGTCACCGCGTCGGGTGGCGGTGCCGATGAGCTTGCTGTCGCAGAGGGCGGATCGCCGGCAGGAATGGTGAAGCGTCGCGCTACCGGGCAGTCGGCGGCATCCTGCGGCGAGCGGCGCCGCTGCCACCACTGGCCCTGCAGCGCATCGACCGCCCCGGGCGTGTAATCGCGCGCGAGCCAGCGCTCGATCGCCAGCGCCTGCGCCGGATAGCTGGCGGCAAAGTCGCGCCGCTCGGCGCCATCGACATACACCAGGTCGGGGCGTGCCGCTTCGAGCTCGGCCGGCAGGCGCCTGACCTGCGAGGGCAGGAAGGCGCCGAACCACAGTCCATGCGTGGCGATGGCCTGACGCAGCCCGGTTTCGCGCTCGACGCCGGCCTGGTCGCCAATGGCGTAGACCGTTCCGCAGGGCGTGCTGCTCGCGGCCATGACCGTGTGTGTGGTCTCGAGTGCCTCGCGTTCGATGGCCGGCCGCGGCCAGTCCG
>CANKWX010000026.1 GCA_947487165.1 Burkholderiales bacterium | reverse complement strand
TATGAAGCTGCCCAGCGTCGTCTGTCGCAGTTCCAGAAAAGCCGAGGCATTGTCTCGGTCGATGAGCGGCTCGACATCGAGAGCAACCGCCTGCAGGAGCTGTCGACACAGCTGACCCAGATTCAGGCGCTGCGATCAGAGTCGGCCGAGAAAGCCGACAGTGCCAACCGCAGCAAGGGCAGCGCCACCGCGCTGCCGGAGGTCATCAACAATTCGGTCGTGATGCAGCTGAAGGCCGAGATTGCGCGCAGCGAAGCAAAACTGGCTGAGTTGTCGGGGCAATTCGGACCCAATTACCCGCAGGTCGAGCGGCTTCGCGACGAGCTTGCCGGTCTCAAGCGTGAGTTGCGGGCGCAGACCGATGCGGTCGGCGGCAGTATGTCGAAGCAGTTCGAAGTCAATGTTGCCAGGGAGTCCGAAACCCGCGCTGCCCTGGACCGTCAGCGGCAGAAGGTCATGAATCTCAAGCAGCAGCGCGACGAGATGAACATGCTTGCGCGCGACGTCGACAGCGCCAAGCACTCGCTCGATCTGCTGACCCAGCGCCTGCTTCAACACAGTGTCGAGAGCGAGTCGCGTGGTGCCAGTGTCGTGCAACTCGACCCGGCCGTGGAGCCAATCGAGCCGTCAAGCCCGAATCATGTCGCGGTGCTGGGTGCGGGCCTGGTAGCCGCACCACTGATCTCGGCACTGGTGGTGGCACTGACAGGGCTGTTCAGTCGGCGAGCGCTGTCCGATTCCGACATCGAAACCGCGTTGGGCTGCCCGGTCATCGCCCATGTCCCACGATCGCCATCAATTGCGCGCGGCACCAGCCTGTGGCACCGCCTGCGAAACCGGGCAGTGTCGGTCAGAAAGCTGCCAAGCCCCTCATCCGGAGTCGTCTCAAATGCGTGATACCGCAAAACTGCTGCGCTTCGACCCGGACCAGTCCGATCTCGGCATCGATATCCGCCAGCCAACGAATGGTCAGCGCCGAATCGGCGCCATCATGATCGACCTCGGTCTGCTTCAGGTTGAACAGGCTGAGCAGATCCTGGACATCCAGCGCGGCGAGGGCGGGCGCTTCGGCGATCTCGCGGTTTCAATGGGTTTCTTGCGCAAAGAACAGGTCATGGTCGCGCTCGCGCGCCAGCGCGCACTGCCGACGCTGATGCCCGACGACCTCGCTCGAATCGACAGCGATCTGCGGGCGGCGATCGAGGATCCGGGCAGCTTGCGCGCCTATACCGATGCCCGGACCCAACTCGAGTTGCGGTGGTTCGACGACGCACCCGAGCGTCGAACCCTTGCGGTCATCAGCGACGGCCCGCGAGAAGGACGAACGCTTACCGCCAGTGCGGTCGGGCTGCTGCTCGCCATGACCGGCCGGCGGGTACTTCTGATCGACGCCTGCGCCGGCGCCGGCAGGCTGGCGTCGATCTTCGGGGTCGAAAAGGAATCGCTTTCGCTGAGTGAGGCGATCAGCTCACCCGAACGCGCACTTCGGCTCAACTCGACCCTCGACTCGCTGGATCTGGCGGTCTTGTCAGCCCACGAAAAAGAGTTCAACGCAGACACCGCAGCGTCGCGAGGATTCGCAGCGCTGCTCGCAACGGTTGCTGGCCATTGGGATGCTGTTATTGTCGATACGCCAGCCTGGTCGCTCGACCGAACCGCGTTCGCGGTATCGGTTCGCTGCAGCGGCGCACTGGTTTCGGTTCGGCTCGGTCACTCAAGACTCGAAGGACTTTCTGCTATCCGCCGCCATCTCGCCGATGGCGGTGTCGAACGTATCGGAGCGATCGTCCAGCGCTTCTGAGCGAGGCGCCTTGCGCGCCTCGCAGGGTCAATCAGACTGCTGCGCGGGCGCTGCGGCGCCTCGCCAAGCCTGCTGCCGCGAGCAGGCCACTAGTCATGAACATCCATTCGAGCGGCTCGGGCACCGGAAGCACCGCCGCCTGCTGGACCGTGACGTCAGCCATCAGCGAACCGTCACCGCCCTGGACATTCACATCGGTGAATTGCCCGTTCGTGTTGAGCGACATGTCGACCATCCCGGCGGGCTGCGTCGAGGCGAACAGCAGGGACTGCATGGTGGTCGCTGCAGTCACCGCCGGCTTGTACTCGAAGTTGAACCCAAGCTCATAGGGCCTGCTGGTGTCAGCAGGCGACTGCGAGGTCGGCGCAGGCGGCGGACTTGCCTGGCTTGATGCGGCAAGCGGCGCGGGGGCCACGGGGGCCATGGGCGGCTGGCTGATCGACAGGGAGAAGCTGAACCCAGTACTGGTGGTCACAAAGCTGTACTGAAGATGCGCCGGCGCGCTCAACTGGAACAGCCCGCTGAACCTGAAAGCCGGCCCGACGAACACGCTGTTGAACGGGTTCGACGAGAATTCGATACGCTGATTCGGCGCGACAGAGGGTTGAGCCGCGGCCGGTGCCGACACGGCCGCCAATGCAGCCAGTGCAATCGGAAGGAAGGCCTTGCGGGTGATGGCGAGTGAAGTTGACATGCGGACCTCTGTGATATTTCACACAGTGTGCAGCCACAGCGTTGACGGTTCGTGATCACCTGGGCCGTCCACTTTAGTCCATACGGACCGCGGCGGATCAATCAGGAGCGGCGTGGGTCGGGCGCCTTGACGCGGCGAAGGCGCACGAGATACACCGCGGCAAGTGCGCCGTACACCCAGGCCGGCAGCGGCACTTCGCCGACCGGCGGCACCGAAGGGTTGTCAGCAATGACACTGTCGATCCAGTCGGCGTAGGCCGACACCAGCACGCCTCCACCGAGTGTTCCGGCGGTGCTGATCGGCCGTCCGGAGACACCGATCTGAACGGTATTGATGCCGTAAATCACCGGCGGGCTCGATGCGGTCAGGAACGCCGGCCCACCCGAGTCGCCGCTGGCCGACGTGGTTTCGATCGCGTTGCCGAGTGATGGTCCGCCGGTCAGGCTTGGCACGCCGTTCGCATCGAAGTCATAGAGGAACATCTTCCCGACCAGCGTCTGGTCAACCGGCGCAATCGGCAGATAAAAGAGGTCGGCGATGTTTCTTCCGGATCGCTTGATCGAGGCATTCGGATCGACGCAGCCGAAACCATCGGCCCGACAGCTGCGCCCGTATCCCACCAGCGTGATGTCGGTGCCGGCCACCGGGGCTGTCCGGTTGAGGGCGTAGATCGGTACGGAATCGGGCAGATCGGCCGCCAGCACCAACACCGCGAGATCGCCCTTCACCGCCGCGGCACTGACGAAGTCGGGATGGACCCGAACGCTTGCTGCCTGAACGATGTAGGGCGTGCCATTCAAATTGAGCTGAAACCGGATTCGGGACGGATCCCGGTCGCCGACGGAATGGGCCGCCGTCAGAACCAGGCGTCTCCCGATGACCGTGCCGGAGTAAGGGTTGGCGTCGTAGAGGACCGAGCCTACGCCTGCCCATCTCGAGGTCTCGAGGTTGGGATCAATTCGACTCTGGGGCTGATCTGGCGACAGACCCGCCATGATCGCAATCGCTGGTCGCGGTATCACCAGGGCAAGGACTGCGATCAGCAATACGACCGCAAGCGACGCCGGTGCAAGCGCGCTTGCACCAAAGCGACGATGCCAGGCCAAGACCGTCTGCGCGATGCGCGATCCCAGTGTCACCGCTACCAGGGCCATGAGCAGCCCGGCGGGAATCAGCCCCCCGCCATCGATCAGGCGCCGAGCCGCGACCGGCGCAAGCCAGCCGGCGTATGCCCGATCGCCGAGCATTTCGCGAAGCTGACCGCCCACCAGCCCCCACACTTCGATGACTATCCACAGGGCCGACAGCGCAAAGGCGATCCCCGCTCTGATTACCAGTTCGAGACGGCTGCGCGCAGGCCAGGCCAGGCTCGCCAGGACCGCAACCCCCCCGGCAAACAGAAGCATTCCTGCCGACCATTCGATACGAACCATGGACCTTTGCATCGCTTCTTGCCGCGCTGCGTCGCCGCCTTTGGCCATCGCCTGCACCAGGCACGTCACGACACGCTCGCGCTGGCCCTCGACCAGCGAGAGATCGAGCAGGATCAACTCGGCGCCCGAACTGTTGATCCAGGCCTGCGCAACCGGCAGGCCACCTCTCAGCAGCGACGGCCCCGCCACACTGACGAAGGTCAGGCAAACGAGGGTTGCCATCAACCATCGCCAGAAAAGCGTCGGCCCGAATCTCTTGGCGAATCGGTCGATCAACACAGCGGCCCTCATGGCGTCTCCGGGCATATCGGCCGCGTCCAGAACATCAGAAACCCGGCAGCAATCGCCACCAGCAGCAGCGGCCCGCCAACACTGTGCAGCCATTCGAAGGCGGCACGGTCGACCTCGATGGCCTTGAGCAGCACCGCAAGCCGAAGATCGTTCGCTGTCGTCAGCAGGATCACCGCCGCGACGATACCGATCAGGCGCCTGCGCACACTGCCCGGCCAGGCGAGCACCGCTGCGCAGACGAGCAGCATCAGCTCGATCCCCTCGCAACCGGGGCGCACCAGAATGGCGCCGCGCGAGGTGCTCAGGCTGTCGCCGGTCGTCAGCGTCGGGCGATCACCGACCAGATTTGATAACCAGCCGGCAGGCATCACCACGGTATAGGACACCAATTCTCGCGCTGGGGCGGTCTGACGGGCGCAAGCCCAGCCCACGAGCAGAATCAGCGAGAAGACCACGAAACGCAGGGCAATCACCCTCGCCGGCTTGGCGGCAAACGACCAGCGCGCCGACACCATCGCGTTACAGCCCGCTCAGGTCGCCGCGGAATCGGTCATCGGCAACTCGAGCAACCGGTAGCCGATTCCGCGAACCGTCTCGATCATCGCCTCGGCGCCGACGCTGGCCAGCGACAATCTGAGGCGGCTGACATGCACGTCGATGACCCGCTCGAGGACGTCATCCGAATCACAGACCAGCTTGACCAGTTGAGAGCGTGTGAACACCCGCCCGGGCGCGCTCAGCAAATGGGCAAGCAGATCGGCTTCGACTCGGCGCAGCACGAGCGCATCACCGTGGACCCGGGCGCGCCGCGTGGCCTGATCGAAAACAAGCGGCCCGCAACGCATCTCGGTGCTGCTGTCAGGCATCGTGCTGACCACTTCGCAGCGGCGCATGACCGCGAGAATCCGCCTCTGAAGCTCGATCGGTGACATCCGACCAGCGACGTAGTCGTCTGCGCCGGCTTCGAGTCCGATTGCGATATCGATATCACTCGAGCGCGGCCCGAGCATGATCAGAGGCAGATCGCGTGTTGCCGGATATGAGCGCAGCAGCTTGAGATATTGAACGCCCGATCGGTCGGGAAGCATCGCGCCAAGCAACACCACGCCGACCCGATGCTGCCGCAGGAAGAGGTCGGCTTCTTCACAGGAGGAGGCTCCCTGAGCGATCAGCCCGTGGGGCTCAAGCAGGTGCGAGAGACTCTCGACCAGTCCGGTGTGGGAATCGACGACAAGCGCGAACATTACCGTCAGCCCGCCCTGCACTCAGACGCCCGGCTTTCAACGCCTGACCGCCTGATCGCGATAGAAACTTTCACAATTCTGACTGCCGACATCAGTCACTCCGACTGTTCACCATCAGGCGCATGGGTAACACTGCCATCTGAGTCTCACGCAGGAAGATGAACAGACGGCCCCGCAAGGACCAGACAGCATTGGGCTGAAATGCTCTGTTTGCAGTGCTGTTCGGAACCATCAGCCGACCAGACTTGCCATCGGGCGAGGCCGCGCGTCGGAGGGGATCTGACCCTCACCCTGAAGTCCTTCCACGCAATCCCGAAATTCCTGGCGGAAACGCGCCGGCGAAAACCGCTCGGCATTTCGACGGCAACAACTCGGATCGATCATCTGATGCGCCAGATCGAAGCGATCAATCGCACTGATGATCGAAGCCGCGCTCTGGTCAGGAAAGAACACACCGGTCGGCGAGCCATCGCCTTCGCCGATGACCGACTCGCAGACACCGCCGCTGCCGAAGGCGATCACCGGCGTGCCGCAGGCCTGCGCTTCGACCGCGACGATGCCGAAGTCTTCGCGCGCTGCAAAGACGAAGGCCCGCGCGCGCTGCATCAGGTCGATCAGCGCCGGTCGCGGCAGGTGACCGGTCATCTCGACATTAGGGGTTGCGCGAGCCTTGATCCGCTCGAACTCCGGGCCATCGCCCACCACGACCAGGCGGCGATGCGGCATGGCGGCAAAGGCATCGACAATCAGATCGACCCGCTTGTAGGGCACCATTCGCGATGCGGTGAGAAAGAACGAGTCTTTGTCTTCGCGAAATGCAAAGGCCGAGATATCGACTGGCGGATGAATCACCTGAGCTGCGCGGCCGTAGCACTTGCGGATTCGCTTTGCGATGAAAGCGGAGTTGGCCACCATGTGATCGATGCCATGCACGGTGCGGCTGTCCCACATCCGCATGTAACTCAGGATGCCGCGCGCCATCCAGCTTTTCGTTCCTTTCGTCAGCCCGGACTCGCGAAGGTATTCATGCTGCAGGTCCCAGGCGTATCGGATCGGCGAATGGATATAGCTGACATGCAGCTGATCGGGCCCGGTGATCACGCCCTTTGCCACCGCATGCGAACTCGAGATCACGAGATCGTAGGCAGACATGTCGAGCTGCTCTATCGCCAGCGGCATCAGCGGCAGGAAATGGCGATAACGCTTGCGGGCAAACGGCAGTCCCTGGATGAAGGTTGTCTGGGCGCGCTTGCCGTGGACGATCTGGCGATCCTCGTCAGACAGAAAATCGACGACCGTGAAGAGGTCGGCCTCGGGATACACCGTGAGCAATTGCTCGAGGACCCGCTCGCCACCGCCAACCACCGTCAGCCAGTCATGAACGATCGCGACCTTCATGCCGACAGCCTTCGCGCGATGCCGAGCGCAGCACGACGCCAGCCGAATTCGGCGGCACGACGCAAACCGGCTTCGCGCAGCTCATCGCGCAGCGCCGGCTCGGCGATGATGCGCTCGATCGCCTGGCGCAGTGCCATCGGGTCGTGCAGATCGACCATCAGCGCAGCATCACCGCAGACCTCGGGCATAGAGGCTGCCGACGACACCACCACCGGACACCCGCAGACCATGGCTTCCAGCGGTGGCAGACCAAAGCCCTCATACCGCGACGGAAACACGAAGGCGAGTGCCGACTCGTAGAGCGCGCGCAGCTCACGGTCGCTGACATAGCCCAGACGGTGTACGCGTGTGGAAACCGGGAAGTCGACGCCCGCGAAGATTCTCGAATTCGAGCCACCCGCGATGACCAGGTCGATCGGTAACTCAGACGGCGAAGACACCGCCCGCAGCAGCGCGAGGAGGTTTTTGTGAGGTGCCAAACTGCCTACTGCAAGCAGGTAAGCCTGGGGCCGCAGCCCATGGCGTTCGAGCACACTCGCGTCGGCCGGCTCGCGCAGCAGATGCTCGCCGCCCAAGGGCACGACATCGACGCCCTCGGCTGCAATACCCCAGCAGGCATCGAGTTCTCGGCGCGAAAAATCAGAGACGGTCATGACGCTGTCGGCGCGTCGGCCGAGCGCCGGCATCAGGAGGCGATAGCTCAGACGAAAGGCCGTGGTGTAAGCATCGGGCACCCTGACGGTGGAAGCATCGTGAATCACGACTGCCTGCCTGCGCACCAGCAGCGGCCCGGTATTGCACAGGTTGAGCAGGCGGCGGCCCTTGAGCGCCTGCATGAGCTCGAGTTGCTCCCACAAGTGGCCCTGCAATCGACCCACCTGGCGAAAGCCGATGCGATGCAATCCGGTCGGTGCCTTTGCCTGCCTGGGCGCCACAATTTCGAAGCTCAGTCGACTCACCGCCGGATCGTTGGCCACCAGCAGCGCATCGAGGGCGCGAATCGACTCGATGGCAAAGCGGTCGACACCAGTTTGCTGGCGAGACAAAAATCGGCCGTTGATGACGATTTGATTCATTAGATGATCATGGCCTTGTGTTGTGGCAGGCCGGATGACATCGCGACCCTCATGCCGGATTGCTTGCGTCTGACGGATCAAGGGAACGTCCCTGCGACACGCCGAAAGGACGCGTGGCCACCGCCAGGATGTTCGGCGACAGCGGTGCACCAAAGGCAAGCTCTCGACCCAAGAAGGGAAGCATCTTCAGTCGAGTTGCGAACCTGACTGCTGAGGCGAGCGCAAACCAAGCAAACGCCCGAGGCCCCGAGCCGAAACCCGACAGCGAATGTCGTGGTGTTTCGTCGACGCTGGCCACATCGAAGCCAGATTCGCTCAACACATACTGGAGACTCTCGAAGGTGAACGAGCATTGATGTGTCCAGTCCAGATAGCGATACCGCATCGCGACTGGCGAGTCGGCATTCGGAACCTGACACAGCAGCGTCGCACCCGGCGAGAGCGATTCGCGGATCGCGCTCAGCGTCTCGATCTGGGCAGCGACCGGAATGTGTTCAAGCACGTCGATCAGCAGAAACAGACCAACCTGACCACCCAGCCCCCGGATGAAATCGCCGGTCTCGGGCACACCGACATGACGCACGTCAACGCCGAGCCGACGGCCATTTTCGACCTGTCCGAGATCGGCATCGAAACTGATCACCCGCGAATAGCCCCGCTCGGCTAAGGCCATCGCCAGCAGACCGGGACCGCTGCCCATGTCGACGATCAGCGCATTGCGGTCGGGGGGCAGGTGGCTCTCGAAGGCTTGCAGGCGGCGGCGCGCCAGCGCCAGGATGTCCTCGCGCTCGGTCGGCATCCAGCGGTCGTAGTAGGTGGCATAGCTCATCGTTTTGGCTCAGGCAGACCGGTGTTGTAGGGCTCGGGGAATGAAACTTCTGATTTGCACGAGGCCAATCGCTCGCGTGGACGGAAAGACGAAACTCGCCGCGACGCCGCTTGCTGCGCAGGCAAGCGCCATCGCCAGCGCTGCGCCGGTCGCGCCATGTGACGCCGACCAGACCACACTCAGCGGTGCTAGGACTGCAAATCCGATCAGCCCATTTGCCAGATGCAATTCGCTGCGACCGGCCAGATTGATGTAGAGGCCACGCAGCGCAGCACTTGAAGTGAACGGTGTGGCACAGGCAAGAATGAGCAGCACCGGATAGGACGACTCGAAGGCCTTGCCGTAGACGGCACCAAGCAGTGCCTGCCCGAACAGCGCGACGAAGGCGATATACCCGAGTGACAGCAGCGCATAGACCCGGCCGAGTCTTTGAAATTCCGGCAGGCATTCATCGGGCGTCATCCGGCGGCGCACAAGTTGCGGAAATGCGGCCGAGGTGATCGACGAGGTCACAAGATCAAAGGCAAGGATCAGTGCCATCGCGCTGCCGTATCGAGCCGCCTCTTCAACACTCGATACGGCCGCAACGATCAGTGGATTGAGTCTGAAAAAAGCGACAACAACCAGGGATGCCAAACCCAGGCGAAATGCCTCCTGAAATCGCGACGTGTGGCCGGCCGCTGGGCTCAGCCCAATCGATGGCTCACGCGACTCGAGGCCTGCGTTTTCGATCTCAGTGGCTGGCGCTGCCGGCAATGCACCGCCAACGCTCAGGCGATCGGCAGACCGGGTGAGCAGCGCGCCGAGGACCACCGACTCCAGGCCGATCAGCACGAACAGCCCCCATAGCGGCAGACCATTGATCGCGGCCAACAGCTTGACCGCGAAACCGGCGAGGATAAAGGGCACCCGCGTGCGAGCAATCGATGCCGCCGCCCCGAGTCCGCGCAGGCGCCACTCGCCGGGCATGAGCGGCAGTTGGGCGAGCGACACGATTCCGGCCAGCAGCATTGCGGCAAGGCCTGCGGGCGCTGACATCGCACCGCTCAGCCCGGCGAGTCGATCGGGCTCGCCCAGCAACCAGCCGGCGACGGCCAGACAGACCGCCGCCAGAAAACCCGCCATTGCGAGCGCCCTGACAAAGTCACGGTGCACCCGCGCCATGGCCGCAGGCGCCCCGGCACTCAGCCACGATCGGGAAAAAGGCACCTCAGTCGCACTGGCAATCGTACCGACCAGCGTCTGCAGCACTGCCGACGCCACAACATAAAGACCGAATCCCTCGGTACCGTAACAGCGGGCGATGAGCACACCGGTCAGAAAGATCGATGCGGCGAACACCAGTCTGTCGGCAAACAGAAATGCCGATTGGCGCATCAAACTCATGTGGGCGACTTCAAACCGAACATGCGGTTTGCCCGCAACAGCAGCCGATGGGTATAGAGATGCAGATAGAAGTCGGCACGACCGGTCGTTGAGGCCGCGATCGATCCCTCGATCCACCATGATCGCGCCCCAAACAGCGAATCGGCTGCGAGTGCACGCCACAACTTGAGGCGCGGCATTGATTGCGCAAGCGGTCCGCTTCGCACATGGCCGGCGCCATCGTCATGCCAGGCACCGACGAGATATCGACCGACCGACTTTGACGGCGTGCGACACAGCGACACCAGCCGATCACGTCCGAATCCGGCATACCAGGCGCAGAAGTCAGCGAGCGGAAAGCCCGGGGTGCCGAGCCACCGCATGAGGCTGTCGACATAGGCCAGAACAAGTACCTGATTCGCCTCGACCGCCTTCTGTTGCGCATCGCTGATCGGCTGCAGCAGCGGCTCGCTCGCGCCACTCGCAGTGCGACGATAGCCGAGAACGCTCCCATGGTCGGCCCGTGTCATGAACTCGACCACCGTGGCGTTGATCCGGCGCTCATCCGGCGCGAAGACCAGCAACGACTGCGGATCCAGGCCGGAGGGTCGATGCGTCAGTCCGACATAAGCACCGACGACCGCGGGGGCAGGTCGCCCAGTGCCCCGAATGATCTGATCCAGCGCGAGTTGCAGGCTCGCTCGCCATCCGACATCGACGAGCATCACCGGGCCCGATTGCCACAGCTCGCGGCTCTCCAGATAGAACAACAAGTCTTCACGAGCCTTATCGCTTGCCTGCGCGAAACGCACGCTTGCAGACGACAATCGGTCGGCATCGATTTGGCTGGCGCCGCTGCCCAACGGATGGGCGAGGCCATGAATGGTCTGCGCGGTGGCCAGATCCAGGCCGAGCGTCTGCATGATGGTGTCGACTGACGCGCCATTCACATAGCGACCCAACCACTGTTGCATGGCCTGATCGAGATTGCGGTAGGCAGGCAGACACCAAGCCAGCCTGGAGGCGTGGACGTACTCGAGACGCACGTTCGGATGCAACAGCGGCGCGAGTCGCTCGGCAATCCGCATCAGAATCTGACCGTCACGGGCAAGAAACCAGAGGGTGTTGATGTCGCGCGCTCGAGCCGAGCTCAGCACCCAGGCGACATAGGCGCCGAGTGCGACGGCCCCATGTCCGACGATGGCCTCGAAGGACGCTGTGTCGGCACAGTCGGCCATGATCCGCCCGCCGCGCATCGCGCCAGCCACCACCCTGCGCCAGCGATCTTCGTGATGTTCGCCGGTCGCACGGTATTCGCAGGGCAAGCGGGGAACGGCATTGACCGGTTTGATTTGCAAGCCCAGCGACATCGGCACCGACTGGTCACTGCGGGGATGATCGCCGCTGAACACGACATCAGCGGCTTGCAGTTCGGTGCGCTGCAACGCGCGCCCAAACAGCGAGCCGAATGCCTTGGTGCACTGCTCGTCTGCCGAGGTCATGATCAACGGCGGCTTGCCCGACGAGCGCAGGTGGCGCGACAGGATTGCCTCGATACCGTCGACGCTGAAGTAGGTGTCGGACAGGATCAGCACGCGTTCGTTGCGATCGAGTCGCTCGGCAAGCTCCCGCAAGCGCTGAGGCATCGGCACACTGAGCGCCACTTCAACCTCGAGTTCGATGGCACTGGCAAGTTGCGCGGCTTCGCCGTTCCAATCGAATTCGGCAGCGAGTGCCTCATAGACCGCCCCGATTCGAACCTCGCTGCCTGCATTGAGGCGTTGACGCAACTGCGCTTCGATCTGCCTTCTCGCGGTCACGAAGCGATCGATGTCGATCTGCTTGAGGAGGCCTTCATAAGCAAGGCGCCAGCCGATCGCCATGAAAGCATCGGACGGCTCGAGACAGGCCCTCGAGACCAGCGTGTCAAAAAAATCAAACCAGTGCTCGTGTGTCCGCGGCGCGCTCGACATGTCAGGGCGCCAGCGAGCTGATCTGATCGAGGGCCTGCTTGCGACCATGACTCACGCCCGCATTGAAGGCCACAAAAAAGCTCGGCACTGCGGTCAGCCGGCCGGCGTGAATCGACAAGCGCACCGCCTCCTTGATCGACAGCAGGTATGAGAGCGCGCCGCGGCGGGAAAACGCCATCGCCCCGATCGAGAACACCTGTTTGCGATCGAGGGCGTTCATCATGCGCTCGCCGGCAGTCGACGGGCCATTACGCACGATAGGAGCCGGCACGAGCCAACCCGCGCCGCCCTGCTTCATCAGATCACGCAAAAAAACATTTTCTTCACCGATGCCAACCAGTGTGCCGATCCCGAGGTGCTCGTTAAAGCCCACGCCGAGCGCGCGCGCCCGATCGAGATCGAAGGCGAGTTCGGCCGAGATCACACGATAGGCGCTGCGCACATCGTGGCGCATCGCTGCCGGCGGATAGGCCCGCTTGGGCTTGTCGTTAGCATCGACCAATGCGAAGGTGACAAAGGTGGCATCGGGCCGGGCCGCGAAGCCGCGCAGCACCGTCTCGCTCCAACCCGGCAAAAACTCGATATCGTCATCGGCAATCAGACAGATGCGACCGACCGCATGGCGAAGGCAATGATTGCGATTGCGCGACAGGCCGCGGTCGGAAAATCGCAGATAACGCAGGTCGTCGCGATTGCGAAGCAGCGACACATCGAAGTGCTGTCCCGACGGCACCTGATGGCAGATCAGGTAGGCAATGCCGGCCTGCGGCTCAGGCAAGCGGCTGACGAGGCCGGCAAGACGATCTTCAAACGTACACACCAGCACTTCGAGCAGCGGGCGCGCTGCGTCAGGCGTTGTTTCAGCGGATGCCGACATGATGCAAGAGCCTCAGTGATTGACGGGCCATCATCGGCGGCAGATAACGGCAAACAAGCAGATAGGCGGCATACACCACCCTCTTGCGATGCGAGTAGGCCTGCCATCCGCCAACCGATCGCAGGATGGTCAGCAGGCCAGGAACACCGCCCCATGGCGGCTGCGTAAGGTCGAGTTCTCCCTGCAGCCTGGCGAGCACCCAGGCCCGCAACATCGGCGGCGAGGGCAGGGCGGGCTCCTGACGGTCGATGCGTCCGGCCGCATGCAGCGCCTGGAAGACCAGCCGGGTGCAATCGATGGTCTTGGTCATATTGGCCGACGGCCGCGCGTTGACGTTACCGATCACGCGAAGGGCATCGACGCCTTGCGGACGGTCGACCCGATAGCTGCCCCCCGGGCGCGCGAGCGATGCGATCGCGCCATAAAACGGCGCCATCAGGATGCACCAGCTGTCGGCGCCGCTTCGAAAACTCGACTCGGGCTGGATCGGCATGACCGCATCCACGAAACGGCGGGCGAAGAGATTGCCGCTGCCCGGCGGTCCGGCATACAGGCCGTAGCGCTCGACCATTCGCGCAAAGCCAAGGGTATCGAGCTCCGGAGGATGGATGCGTCCGCTCTGGCGGCCTTGCGCATCGATCACTCGCAGGGCGAACTGCACCTTGACGGTTTCGGGTCCGAAAACAGCGACCGACTGCTCAACCGCTCCCGGATCGAGCAGATCATCCGAGTCGAGAAACAGAATGTATTGCCCGCTGGCCAGTCGCCAGCCGGCGTTATAGGCAGCGCCCTGGCCGCCGTTGGACTGGCCGATGACAAGCAGCCTCGGGTCGTCGAGCACCGCGAGTCGCGCCATCGAATCGTCGGTCGAGCCATCATCGATCACGATCACTTCGATATGGGGATAGGTCTGATCGAGGGCCGAGCGCACCGCATCGACCACATACGCGCCGTAGTTATGGTTGTTGACCAGGATCGAGACCAACCCCGGCTGCAGCTCGACACGACGATCAGCCGGCTCAGACACCCTTGCCTCCATCGGTCCCGATCAGCCTCAGTCTGGTGCTCTGATTATCGATCCGTGCGGCGTTCGTCCCGGTGCGAACAAGCATCGAGCCGCTCACATCGGAGGCGATCCGGATCACGCCGGGCACCGGGCCACGGAACTCGACCGACTTGATCGCGGCCTTGTCGATCGAGGAAAGCTGCACTGCGATTTCACCGCGCGCCGACGGCGGACTCGCCACCGACAATCCATCGAGCTCGAGCGACCGGCATTGATCGACCAGCAACGCAAGCGTCGGCGCACCGACAATCGCCACCTTCGCCAGCGACACCTGATTGCAGGACCGACACTCGAGCGCCGGCACCTGTTGCACCGAGGTCTGAAGACTCAGACCGCTGACCCGCACCTGTCCGCCGACATCAACCATCGACACCGCCCGTGACCGAGGATCAATGACGGCCATCTCCGACAGCTCGACCTGATCAGCGCCAATCACCTCGACGCCAAACGGATTGCCGACCGAGGGCAAGAACTGGCCGCCGCCACTCACTTTGCCCGAGGTGATTGCAACGCCGGCAGGGCGGCGTGTGCGGTAATGGTGGTCTTCACCGATCAGCAGCCCGCTGGATGCGGTCTGCTCGACACTGAAATCGCTGATCCGCACATCGCTTGACCCGACCACCGAAATGCCCCGCGCACGGGAGCGGATCACGCTGATGCGCGACAGACTCAGATTGGAGCCGGCAGGCTTGCTCCGGTAGTCGACACAGGCCACGCCATCGTCACCGGTATCGCGGGTGCGCAGGCCGGCCGCAATGACCTCGGTGCAGTTTGCAAAGTGAACGCCATCGGCGCTGCTGCCGGCGATGTCGACCTCGTCGACCCGGACACGCTGACAAACGTCGAAATGCAGCCCGGCGCCTGGCGCATCGGTCACACCGCAATCGCGCACTTCGGTTTCAGCGCAGTCCACGAACATCAGACCCGCGCCGAAATGCGAACGGGTCGTCGGAGGGGCTGCCCAGTCAATGCGAAATCCGACCACTGTCAGGCAACAGGACTGAACGAAACGCACGCCGCCGACATCGCGGTTGCGTGCGCGCAGCCTGGCGCCAGGCGCAAACTCAAGCGTGCCGGACCGCCCCGATACCACCAGCGGATTGTTGATCTCGTGGTCGCCTGCAGCAAGCAACACCGCGGCGTCCGGATGGTTGAGCGCGGCGAGCGCCTCGGTGAAGGCCGCTGCGTGCTGCACCCGCGACGGGCTGGCGACAGCGCGGCCACCGGAGATCAGCGCGCAAGGCACCGCGCTGACCAAGCTTCGGCGCAATCTGTCAGGCATAACCGATCGTACCGAGACCGCTGGCTTGCGGCTTTCTGATCGGCTGCGCCAGCATCACGCCCAACCCAAGGGCGATCACGAAGAGAAATGTGCGGCTGTTACCGAGATACCAGTAGCGAAACATCTCGACCAGCGCCATGAAGAACACCGGATAAAACAGACCGAAGACATTGTCGCGATCCTGGAAGGCGCGAAAAGCACTCTGAGCGAGCAGTCCGGTCAGGGCAAAGATGGCCATGGCCGGGCCAAGGCCCACATCGTAGAGGACGCTGAATATGCCGGACGGATTGTTGAATTCGGGGTCGCCGTATCGTTCGAGAAAGAAGTTGGGCTGCAGCTCGGTAAGGTAGCGCATGATCGGCCCCAGCAGGATCGGGAACTTCTGCGCCCACTCGAGCAGATACCCGAACTGATAGCTCGGCCAGTCGAGCACCGTGACCAGGCCTGCGCCGGTATTGAGCGCCTGAAAGTAGTAATTGATCAGGCGCTGGCCAATGAACGCCCAATAGTCGGATTCGGTCTTGGAATAAAAGCTCGCCCAAGAGCGGAAGTACTCGGCCACACCGAAGACCACTACAACAATCGCAACCGCAATCACCGGCATCATCGGCCGAATACGACCAATCCAGCCCCGCGCGGCTCGATCCGAGAAGCCAGCCCAGAAAATCGCAATAACCAGCAGCACCTCGAAGAATGCCAGCCGCTCTGACCAGGCGAAGGCCCGAAACAACGTCAGAAAAAACAGCAATCCGGTAAACAGCTTCATCTGCACAGATAAAGGCCCGGGTCTGACAACCCAGGTCCGGTGTGCAAGCAGCGCGAAATAGGCCAGCCCCAGCGTTGCAAGACTCGCCAGGCCCGCGCTTCGCTCGAGGTTGCCGCGCAATTCATAGCTGATCGCGCCACCGCCGCTCAAGGCATTGAAAAGCATTTCCGGATTGGCGAGCAGTTCGCGAAACCAGTAGGCATAGCCAACGAGTGCCGCGCACCCGACTATCTGGATGAACCACAGCGGCGGCGCCAGCCCGCGCCGGCGCGGATTGACGATTGCAAACATATTCACCGGCAGCAAGGTGCCATAAACCAGCGCCAGCAGCGGTGCGAGCCCAAGCAGGAAGGCTTCACCCTGAAAGAAAAAGAATCCTTTCGCGGTACTCAAGCGCATCTCGAGCACATTGGCGACAAACCAGATCAGCAGATAAGCCGGCAACAGCACGCCCGCTGTAATGAACCGCGGGTTGAAAAACCACGGCATCTCGCGCCTTGTCGACACCGGCGTCATGGTTTGGCCATCGCGATCTTGTCGTTGATCGACGGCAGCAGCAGACCGCGCTGGCCCGGCGGCAGGGCCGCCACCAGATCGCTGAGAAAGGCCTTCTGCACTTGCAGCGACTGGTCGACCCGACCCTGGTTGCGAACGATCTGCGAAGTGCGCACGAGGATGCCGTCGGGGATGCGACCGGCAATGCCCTCGCTCAGAATGTACCAGCGGGTCTGCCAGGCATTCACAGAAATGCTTTCTCCGATGCGCACCCAGTAGACGACCGGCTCGATTCGTCGCGCGCTGGCCGCGATCAGGGTCTTGCCTTCAGGACCGCCCTGCCCGAGTGGTTCGAAGGGGCGTTGGCTTTCGATCCGGAAGCCCTGCGCCACGTAACACAGCTCGGGCCGATGGATCTTGACCTCCTGGCGCTGCTGACGCCCCCAGGCCAATGCCAACATGACCGACTCGCCCGCCGAGTTGCGATAGGTACGCATCAGAATCTGGTCATAGACCTGCTGCGTGGTGTCCTCAGCATCTCGTCTGACCGCCAGGTCAACCTGCGCGCCGACGCCGGGCACATGACGCCAGTCGCCAAAGCTTTTCGGAATCGTTGACTCCAGGTCAACCGCTCCCGGCAGACTCATCGACACCCTCGGAGTCAGGAAGGCCGCAGCCGCCACTGCGACGAGCATCGCGGCACACCAATACCAGGGCCACATCAGCAACCGGTTCATCTCGAGTCTCCCTTCTGGAGGTGGATGCCGGCTGCCATGGGCCGGGCAGGCTGATTGCGGCCACCCCGCCTGAACAGGCGCAGCAGAGCGTTCAGCAACAGATCGAATCCGAAGAACATCGCGAAGGCCAGAACGATCTCGAGATAGCCCGCCTGATCATGAAATGCCCGCCCGGCAGCATCACCGTAGGCATAGGTGACCCACATCAGCAGACACACCCGCATGATGTTGGCGACGAATGCGATCGGCAGCACAGCAAGCAGCAGGATCGCGTTGTGGGCCCAGCCTGGATTGCGGGCCAGATAGACGAACACCAGACCGATGCCGGTGAGCGAGATCATCGAACTCAGTCCGGAGCAGGCATCGGCAATCAGCAACTGATAGGGGCCGATATTCAGGACGACGCCGCTTCGTGCGACCGGGAAGCCCAGCCAGTACATCACCGATTCGGAGGCGACCGACACCTGCTGCTTGAGCGGCAGCAGGATCGCATCGAGCAGCGAACCCGGCAGAGGCACGACGAAGAGCAAAAAGAACAGCGGGAACCACATCACCCGCAGACCGGCCACGCCTCGGTAAATGAGCAGCAGCGAAGCCAGTACAGGAATCAGCGAGCCAACCTCGACCAGATGGATTTCCTGGGAACGCCCGATGACATAGCCGATCAGCCCGATCGCCAGAACGGCCGCGCCAAGGCGCGGCATCGCGCCATCGGGCGACGCCGCGATCAGTTCCGTGCGCTGCTTCCAGGCGATCCAGGCACAGATCAGCAGGATCAGCGGGCCGGCAGTGCCGCGCTCATTGCGCCAGAAGATGTCCGCGACGTCGAGAAAGGTCGGCAGATACAGCGCCAGCAGACCGACGCCCAGGGGCAGCAACGACGCCAGTCGCAGTGACTGGCCAGGCTGGGAAGGGGCGAGCGCGATCATGGCTGGCGGTTATAGACGATGCCCAAGGGCGCCTTGCCGATCTCGGCGAGACGAGCAGTGAAATCCCGAATCGCGCGTTCGCGGCTAAGACGCTCCCGCACCACCATCAGCACCACGTCGGCGCTTCGGGCAACCAGCGAATAGTCTGCGCATTCGCTGGCGGCCGGCGTGTCGATCAGCATGACCGAGGCCGAGGTCGACAGGTGGCCGAGGGTTCGCTCAAACGCCGCGCTACCGATCAGTTCCTGGGGGTTGGGCGGGCGACTGCCGGCAGTCAGAAGATCGAGGCTACGAACCCCTGCAACCGGCCTGACACCGGGCACCGCCGATCGGCCGGAGAGCCATGATGCAAGGCCATCCCGGGACGAATCGCCGAACAGCTGATGCTGCCGGGGGTTGCGCAGGTCGGCATCGAGCAGCACGGTGCGCCGGCCCGACTGCGCAAAGACCACCGCAAGATTGGCCGCCAGCCAGGAGCGGCCCTCGGCGCGCTGCGCACTGACGATGGCGATCGTGAGTGCCCGGCCCTGGGCAAGACGGCGTGACTCATCGATCGCCAGTCGGGTCCGCAGGGCGCGCAGGCTCTCGGTATCCTGGCTGAGCGGGTCGTGAAAGGCGGTCACTTCCTTCGCGATGCTCGAGGCGCCGACGGCTTCGATCGAGACATATTCCTGCTCGGCCAACGCACGGGCAACCGCACGAGGCTTGGCCAGTTTGAGCGCAACTGCCGCTTCGCCGAACAGCATATCGTTGCCGCGCTGATGGTCGGCCACGCGCTCGATTGCGGTCGCGTCGATGGCACCCTGGCGCAGCATGATCGCGCCAAGTCTGGATCGCGGCGGCGCCTCTTCCTGAAGGGGCTCATCCTGCGCGGATTTCGCACGGGACTCATCCGGTACGGCCTTGGCGCCAGACGCACCAGGCCCTTCTTCTGCCGTGCGCAATGCATGCAGGTCAATCAGATTATGTTCGGGAGCATTCATGGTGATGTCGGACTCAGTAACTGGTCAGAAGAGGACTTCGCGAAATTTTTCTCAGGCGCAAGCGTCGGCTTGATCGCCCCACGGTGCCGATCACCGGCAGCCCGCCAAACTCGGCAGCGTCGCGCGCACTGAACACATGTCGATTCGGCATTTCAGCCATGAGCACCGCGGCGACTGCCGCAAGCAGCCCCAGGACCAGCGCGACGATCGAATTGACGACGGTATTCGGCGACGAGGCGCTGGACGGTGGCACCGCCTTGTCGAGGATCATCAGGTTCGACTGCCTGAGATTGCTCGCCAGCCCGGCTTTGGAGCCGCGCTGCGAGGCCTCCTCGAACGCGCGCTCGGCGGTCTCGACATCACGGGTGAGCACCGTGAATTCGTCGCGCTGAGACTTGATCGCGATGACCTTTTCGCGCTGCCGATCGAGCGCGACCCGTGCTTCCTGCTCACGCTGCCGGTTGACCACATGCGTGCTTTCGAGGGCGCGAGCCACGGAAATCATCTCCTGTTCTGTGCGCTTGCGAATCGACTCGATTTCTTCCTTAAGCTTGAGATAGTTGGGATGATTCACGCCCAGATTGCCACCCACATCGGCCAACTGTTTCTCGAGATTGGCGCGGTCGTTTTTCAGCAGCTGTATGTGGCTGCTCTGAAGGACATCGGGCAATTCGGACAAGGCCTTCGGGCCGCTCTTGAGTGCGGTGACGGCGACTGAGGCACGCGAGCCCGACTCTGCAGACTGGCCCTGCAAGGCGACCAGACGTGTCGACAGCTCCTGCAGGCGCATGTTTTCGACATCGAGCCGTTCGTCGACCGACACGATCTTGTTGGTGCGCTGATAGTCGCCGAGCTTTCGCTGAGCGGCGTCGAGACTTTCGCGCAATTTCTTGACGCGCTCATCGAACCAGACCGACTGCTGGCGGGCAGGCTCGACCCGCAAGTCGAGATTGGTATCGACATAGGCCTTGGCGAACTCATTGGCGAGCAAGGCCGAGAACTGCGGGTCCTTGCCGGAATAGCTGATCTGCAGCACCGTCGAGTCGCGCGAGGGTTTGACCTTGAGCTGAGACACGAGCAGGTCGGCGACCCATTCACGCAAGGGGGTCGAGACTTTGGCGTCTGCGAATTGCTTGCGCAATTCGTTATTGGCCGCGAGATTGAGCGAATCGACCACGCGCAGGGCCACCCGCTGGCTGCGCACCACATCGATCTCGGTCGCCAGATAGGTCGCAGAGCCGGTGAGACTGCCCGGCACACCCGACACCGCATCGGGGTTGCGCAGGTCGAGCAGCACATTGACCTCGGCGGTGTACTTCTTGGGCCACAGCAGGGTCCCGCCGATGCCGATCGCCATCACCAGCGACAGCACGGTCAGAAACAGCCACTTGCGTCCGACAAGCATGCGCAGGAATTGATTCATGGCCATCGTCAGAACTCCAGGGTTGCGCGCAGGACAAACACCTGCGCGTTGTAGTCGAAAGCGGGGTTATTCGAATCGCGGCGATCAAGGCGAAAGTCGGCGCCGAGCTCGACGGTTCGGATCGGGCGGTAAGCCACACCGATCGTCCCGCCGTAGATCTTGTCCTGACGCTCAGGACCGGCAGCCGCCGTGCCGGGCGTGCCGGTGAAGTTGCGGTTGAGCACATCAGCGCCCGCACGCACCACCGTCTTGCCGGTAGCCTGCCAAGCGGCACCCAGATTCAGGCCGCGCAGACGGGCATAGGCCGCATTGATCTCGGCGGCGGCCGAAAGTTCGTTTCGGGCGGTTGCATCGATGGTCAGGCTGCCACGCGGCTGCCAGCGCATGCTCATCACATAGCTCAGACCGGTGAAGTTGGGATTGTCGCTGGAGATGTAATCACGCGACTGAAGACCGAATCGACCGAAGACGCTGGTTGCCTCGGACACCTGCCAGTTCATGCGCACGCCGACCAGGTTTTCGTTATAGCCGTCAGTCCCGTCGGCGCTGCTGTCGGCCTGAATGAATTTGGCGGTCTGATTGCGCCAGACAAAATCGAAGACGCTGCCGGTTCGCCAGTCGAAGCGCAGCCCGGTTTCGAGAAAGTCGAGCTGATAGTCGAGAAAGCTTCGCGATGCAGGCTGATTGTCGGTGGTGGTCGTTCCGACGCCGGCGATGGCCGACCAGCGCGGCGCGAATTGCATACTCCCGCGCACGCTCGCTGTGGCAACGTTGACCGATGGTCGGCCCGCGGTGCGCACGTCGGCGAAACCGAGCAGCGTGCGGTTATACGAGACATCCACATCGAGGGTATCGGCGTCGCCATGGAGCAGTCGCCAGCCCAGTGCAGTGTTGTAGCCGATGCCATCGAGGTAGCCGTACTCCCGATAGTGATTGTTGCGAACATCGAAGCTCGCGCGAAAAACTTGCGCCGACGTCGGTCGCACGAAGCTCAGGCCGGCGGACTCGAAGGTGATCATGTCGGAAGTCGGGTTGCTCGGCAGGCGAAAGAGGTTCGACTCGTACTGGAGTCCGACCCCGGCGCGTGCCTGCAAGATATCGCCGCCGATGGCTCGGGCCGCGCTCGGCCAGATGCACGCCATGGCAAGCCAGCCGAGCAGCAGACCACGACACTGCGCACGCCACCGTGCACGCCAAAGCGTCGGTGGCCTGCTGTGCTGGCAACGCCCATGATCAGTAGGCCTTGGCATCACGAAAGACCAGCAGAACGGTGCGCAGCAGAATGTAGATGTCCAGACGCAAGGTCCAGCTGCGCAGGTACTCGAGGTCGAATTCGATGCGCTTGCGCATCTGGTTGATATCGTCGCCGCCCCGATAACCGTTGACCTGCGCCCAGCCGGTGATACCTGGCCGCACCTTGTGTCGGATCATGTAGCCCGAGATCAGCTTGCGGTAGTGTTCGTTGACTGCAACCGCATGCGGGCGCGGGCCGACGATCGACATGCGCCCCTGCAGCACATTGACGAATTGCGGCAGCTCGTCGAGCGATGTCGCCCTGATCAGTCTGCCGACACGGGTGACCCGCGAGTCGCCGACGGTCACCTGCTTGTACTGCTTGTCACCATCCTCGGTGACTGTCATCGACCGGAATTTGTAGACGACGATGTCGCGGCCATCGAGGCCGTATCGACGCTGGCGAAAAATAATGGGGCCGGGCGACTCAAGCCGGATCGCCATCGCCACCATCGCCATCACAGGCGCAAGCGCCACCAGTGCGCCGGCGGACAGGACAACATCCATCAGTCGTTTGAGCGAACCGTGGACGCCCTGAAAGGGCGTTTCACAAACCGCCAGAACCGGGATGCCGTCGACGTCGTCGACCCGCGCCTGGATCAGATCGAAGACGGTCACATCCGGCACGAAATAAATCGAGGCCGTGGTGTCGCGCAGCGTGTTGAGCATGGCCATGATGCGCGGATGGCTGGAGATCGGCAGGGTGATGTACACCACATCGATGTTGTGCTGAACGACCAGGGCGCTGAGCTCGTCGATGCGCCCGAGCAGGTGCTTGCGAGAGTCGGAATTCAGTCGTGTTTCGGCGCGGTCATCGATGAAGCCTGCAAACTGCAAACCCAGATGCGGAGCGGCCCGCATCTTCCTGACCAGCCCGCCCGCGATCGGATTGACGCCGACGACCAGCACCTTTCGGGCCTTGTCGATGGCCATGTTGTGAGCGATCCGTGCCAGCCCGAAATGGGCGCCGACCATCACCACCGGGGTGACCAGCGCCCACATCGCGATCGCCTGCAAGTCAAAGTGCCCCAGAAAGCGACCGGCATAGCCGAAAAACAGCAATGCAAAGCAGGTCAGCGCCCAGCTTGCGAAGACATCACGCACGATCGCGCGGCGACGTTGGTAAGCGTTCGCCTTGCTTGGAAACGTCAGCGCAAAGACCAGCAGCGACAGCACGATCTCAGGGCGATCGAACTGGCCACCATGAAGCTTCATGCAAGCCCACAGCGAAGCAATGGCCACCGTCGAGTCGAGGACCGCGCGGATGGCCTCGGGCAATGTCTGGCTCGGGCCACCGAGCGGCAGTGATCGGATCGTCGTATCCATCGTCGAGTTCAGAACAGGCTCTCGCGCACATAAATCTGGTCGTCGGCAAGCACCGAGTCATCCAGACCGAGTTCTGATTCGACCGACTTGCCGTCCCGACCGATCCGCTGGACCAGCACTTTCTGCTCACGCGCCCGCATCGTGAAGCCACCTGCCTTTGCCAGGGCCTGTCGGACGTTCATGTCTCGCTCGAGCGTGAACTGCCCGGGTCGCTGGACCTGTCCGAAGACATAGATCACCGATGCGCGATGCACATAGATGGAGTCGCCACCCTTGACCTCGATATCGAGATCCGGGCGATCGTTCAGATAGAGGCTTGGCAGATCGACCGTGGTGCGCGTGCTCTTGCCGCCCTCGCGGCGGATCAGGATCAGGGTGTCGGAGCCGGTCGGCAAAATGCCACCGGCGGTTGCCAGCATCTCGGTCAGCCTCACCCCGCGCTGCTCGAGCGGATAGCGACCCGGGCGACCGACACTGCCCAGGACCGAGACCTGCTGACTGCGAAACTGCTGGACATTGACCGTGACCTGCGCGCGCTGCATGAAGCCACCGTCTCGAAGTCGAGTGGCAATCAGCTTCTCCGACTCACCAGGGGTCAGACCGCCCACCTTGACCGCACCGATCAGCGGCAAAGAGATTTCACCGGCTTCCGAGACGCGTGCCTCGGTGGTCATGTCGAGGTTCTGGAAGACCTGCACCCTGACAACGTCGCCCGCGCCAAGCGGGTAGTCATTGGCAGCGGCCTGGGCCAACACTGCTGTGGCTGCAAACAGGCCTGCAAGCAGCAGGGCGGTCTGCGCAAGCGCTATCCGAAAAAATCGCATCATGGTTTTCACTGGGTTATTCACGCTGAACGTCGGCCTGCTTGAGCGGGGCTTACTTGAGTCCGGCCACGCCCTTGGCGAGGGCCTTGTCATTGATCGGGTTCGCATCGCCCGGGCTCGGCGACGTGGCGGCCGCAGCAGGCGCCGCGTTGTCTTTGGTCTCGGCTGCCAACGGCTGGCCTGCATCACTTTGGGCAGCGCCGGCCTCACGCGGTTTGCGGTCGGCAAACTCGCCGAGATAGGCAATCTTGGCGCTGTCATTGAGACGTTTGACTTCGGCGGCAATCGCCTCCTGACGCTTTCGGGTCGCCAGGAACTGCTCGATGAAGGGCTGCGCCTTGTCGAGCTCAACCGGCATGTCCTTGGTCTCGGTCACCTGCCCGATCACGATCTGCTGGCCCTGTCGCCAGATCACCAGGTCGCCAACTCGCTTTTTTGCGAAAACCGGCACCGCCTGCAAGGGCAGACTCTCGGGCGCTCGGGAATAGCCCCTGACCGTCGGCGCTTCAATGCCGTTGGCCCTGAGCACCGCGTTCGCCTCGGCGAGCGTGCGGACCGGCGCAAGTTCCTTCTCTACTTTCTGCCAGTTCGGGGGCAGGCCCGGCAGCGATATCTCGTCGAACTTGATCACTCGACGCTTCGCAAACAGATCGAGGTTCTCGTCGTAAAACTTTCGGATCTCGTCGTCAGTCGGCTTCGAGCTCTGGGCGCCGATCTGGTCGATGGCGGCGCGGGCGAGGATGTCGCGTCGCGCGGAGTCGAGTTGCTGCATCACCTTGGCATCACGGTCGATCTTGTTCGTGGTGGCGTACTGCAGCAGCGTCTCCTGCTCGATGAGCCGATCGACGATGACCTGGCGCGCCTCGGTGATGCGCTCGGTCGGCAGGCCCTGCGGCAGTCGCTGTGCCATGAAGTCGACCTGATGGACCGAGATCTCGCGGTCGTTGACTTTCGCCACGGCCTGGCCGGCTTTTGATGAATCGGCATTGCTGCAGGCAAGCAGTGTCGATGCGGTGGCAATCGTTACCAGCAGCAGCGTTGCGCGCTTGACGCCATGGCTTGCCTGGTCTGACGGCAGACGGATTTTCATGAGTAGCCTCTCGGTTCAGGGCGACCGCGAACGAGGCGGCGGTCGAAAGCACTTGCGGATTCGGTGCCGGCTGATCGGGTGATCCGCCGGGGATCCGAACGATCTCCGCTGGGCTTTGCCCTGATGTGACGGCTCGCAGATCTATCTCTGCATTAGCGGTCGCGTTAGGCCGAAAGGACGCTTGCCTGCATCTGAGAAGACTATTGGAAGGCTGATTCAGCGTCCGCCAAGGGCGGATCGCTGGTCGTCGATCTTGTCCCGGTACTCCTGCAGGAGGGCTTCGACACGGACCCGTTTGTAGCCTGAGAAAGGGTCGGTGCCGACCAGCGCATCACCATAGCCGCCACGCTCGATGGCGGTCAGCAGATCGGAAGTGATGCCGGACAGTGCAATATTGTTGCCCCGACAGGCAGTGAGGCGGCCGGCGAGATCGCGATTGTCGGTGGCGCCCTGGGCCAGCAGCGCCTCCTGGTCCTTGATGCGTGCCAGGGCCTGCTGGGCTCGCAACGATTCGGCCTGGCGCTGTCCGTCGGCCTCTTTCAGGCGCTCACCGGTGTCGGCGGCTTCCTTGCGAGCCTGGGCGAGTTCACGCTCCAGCCGGGCAATAGTGGACTCCTTTTCGCCGACCTGCCGTCGGGACTGCGCCTGAACCCGATCGCGATCGGTGGCGAGCTGCTTTTCAAGTGTCGCTCGCGCCTTATCAGCGGCGTTCTTGTCGGCAAGGAGCTTCTCGTTTTCAGCCTTGAGTTGCGCCTGAGACGCCTGCAGGTTGCGGATCGCTTCGGCCTGCCGCGCCATACCAGGATCGGCCTTTTTCGCGCCCGATTGAGATTGGGCAAACACCGCGCCCGGGCCGAGCAGTGAGATCGCCAGCGCGATCGGTGCAGCGCGCATCAGGATGGCCGTCATGGTCAGAACCTCGTTGTCAGGTCAATCTGGAAGGTGTTTACGCGATAAGTTGCGCCTTCGATCCGATTGGCGGACATCCACCGTGCTCCGAAGGCAAGATTGCGATCCAGGCCATAAGCGCCCGCCAGTGCGACGCATGACAGGTTGGTGCCGCCCAGGCCGCAGTTCGGGTCGGTCAGCGCATCGAGGGTGGCATCCTTCTCGACATAGCGATACATCACGGAAGCCTGCCAGTCGCGTTCACGCGTGACCGCGCGATGGCCGAGCGCAACGCGATACTGGTGGCCGTTCGTGCCGCGCGTCACAAGATAGCCGCCTGTGCGGTTCGCGATGTCGGCCGCGTCCCAGCCGGTGTTCTGGATGAGTTCACCGCTCACGTCGATCACGATCGGATCGAAGTGCGCCGCCTCAAAGCCGAAAGTCAGGGCGTTCACATTGAATTGGCTGGCCTGCCCCCAGATCGATCGGCTCGCAGTGTCGTACACCGGGTCGTTGATACGGAACAGGCTGTTGCCCTTTTGACGGAAACCCGCTTCGTATTGGGTCAATGCATAGGAAGCCGTGCCGTAGTTGACGGTGTCCTGCTCACCGGCGACGTTGTTGAAGCCGTAGCGCGCAAGTGCCACCCGCATGCCGAAGACTGGGGAGGTACGCCATTCGACGCCGGCCTGCAGACCGGACATCCAGCGGTCCTTACCGAGCGCGTTCTCTTTCAGTGCGTAGGCGCCTGCGACACCGATGAAGCGTACCTGGTCGTTCAGGCTGTAGCCGGCCGAAGCGGCGGCACCATCGAAGCCGAGTTCCTCGGCGAACATCATGTCCGAGCTCAGATAGGGATTGGGCATCCGGCCGGCGAGGACGGAGAGGTTGCTGTTCGGCGCCCACTTCATGTAAGCGCGGTCGATCTTGACCTGATAGCGGCCTGACGCATCGCCCGCGGTCGACGAGGTGGATGTCGGGCCGAGGGTGTTGCCGGTGCTGAAGCGGATCGCGCTGGTCCACTGATCGTTGATGATCGCGGCAACACCGAACCTGGCTCTGAGGATCAGACGGTTGCGGTCGACCGTCGTGTTGGTTGTATCCGCATAGTTGGTGCCGCTGCCATATTCGTCATACAGGACGGCCGGTGGCGCGTTGTCGCCTGAAAAATTGTCCTGCTGAAGGCGCACGCGCAAGTCGCCGCTGAAGCGGAGTCGCTCAACCCAGTCGGGCATCGCCCCGGGCTCTCCCCATCGCTCTTCGCGAGCCTGTGCAACGACTTGCTGCTTGACCTGCTGCGTGATCTCGTTTCTGACCGCTTCAGGCACGTATTGCACGCGGACAGGGTCGCTGGTGGCTGTCTCGCTGCGCACACCCGGACGGGCGACCGGGGGCTGTGCGCTCGCGGTGGCAGGCGCATTGCTGCGCACACCCACGCCGGCAGAAGGCACAACCGCCACGGCAGCCGAGCCCGGGGCGGGCGGCGCGGTGCTTGCTGCGAGACCCGCTTTCGCGCGTGCACGCGCCAGCAGCTGATCGGCCTTGGCACGCGACAGGGCGCCGGAGGCCACCAGTGCTTCAACCATATCGGTCACGGTATCGCGCAGTTGCTCGAGCTCGGCGCGCTCGTTGGCATGGGCGGCCAGCGGCATCAGCAGCATCGGCAGGCTGGTGAGGGCAGCGATCAGTAAGGCAGGAGTTCTCATGATTACGTGGGCCATTCGAAGATGTCAGGATTGCGCGCCGGATCAGCCGAGATCGCGCAGATTGAGGAGGATCCACATCGGCTGCGGCATCGGCGCAGGCGGCGCCTCACGCAGCGGCCGCGAGGCCAGCAGGCGTTCGCGGATCAGTTCGTTCTGGCGCTCGGTGGCATCACGCATCTCGACGCGCTCGATGCGCCCGGTGCTGTCGACCCAGACCAGGATCGCCACCTGACCGCTGCTGCTCTTGAGTTCCGTGATGCGGTTGAGCTCTTCGTTTACATGACGGGTCAGCAGATCGCGATAAAAGCCGAACTGGGCTCGGCCGAGTGCGCCGCCGCCGCCGGTACCGCCGATGCTGGCGGTGCTGTTGAGCAAGTCGCGCCCGCCCGGATTGGCGGCCAGACCGAAACCGTCGCCGGCACCGCTGCCAGTGGCCGCGACGCCAAGGCGCTCGGCAGGCGGCGGCTCGGCCGCCTTGGGTTGATCGACCGGTTTGGGCTGCTCCATCTTGACCTCCTCCTTGACCTTCGGAGGCTCGGGCAGCTTTTCCGGCGGCTTGGGCGGCGGGGGCGGGACGTTAGGCCGGACCAGACTGATCTGCTGGGCAGTGGGTCGGGTCTTCTTGACCGGCTGGTTCAGCAACAGATAGAGCCAGACCGTCGACGCAACAATCAGCAGACCCGCGACCGCCCACAACAGCCATCGCTTCTGAAAGCGGGTGCCTACTGAAGGGGTTGCAGTGGTCTGATCGCCGGCCATGATCGTGTTCGCAAATCAGGCCGCGTCAGCGGGTCAACCGCTGGGTGACCAGACCCAGCTGCGTGATCTCGAGGCGCCCGATCAGATCGAGGACTTCGATGACCTTTTCGTATTGCACCTTGGCATCGCCCTTGACCACGACCGGCAATTCGGGGTCGGCGGCCTTGAGCTGTGCCAGACGGGTTTCGAGCTCTGGAATCGTGACCGGATAGGCATCGAGAAAGACCTGCCCGCTCTCGTTGATCGTGATGGCCTTGGTCTTGGGTTTGGCCAGACTCGGCGTATTGCTGGCCTTGGGCAGATTGACCTTGATGCCCTGCACCGAGGCGGTGGTCATGATGATGAAGATGACCAGCAACACATACGCCAGGTCGAGCATCGGCGTGACGTTGATATCGTCGTAGGGCTTGTTTTCCTGCTGAACTTGCATCGGTTAATCCTCGGGTGAATGGGGCGATGCGCGGCTCAGGACTCGAAGCGCTCGGCGATCCGGCTGGTGAGCTCGTCAGCGAAGATCTGCATCTCGTTGCTCATTTCCTTGATCCGCGAAGCGAACCAGTTGTAGGCAAAGAGCGCCGGAATCGCGACCGCAAGGCCGGCAACCGTGGCCAGCAGCGCGGCGGCGATGCCGGGGGCGATCGAATTGATGTTGACGTCGCCGGCCGCGGCAATCGCCGCGAAGGTGATCATCACGCCCACCACCGTGCCGAGCAGCCCGATGAAGGGCCCACCCGAGATCGCGATGGTCAGCAGCACCATCAGGCGATTCAGGCGCTGGCCTTCGCGCACCAGCGTGGCGTCGATGGCAGCTCGGATCGAGGTCAGGCCTCGGGAATTGAGACCGGTATTCGACCCGGTATTCGACCCGGTACTCGACCCGGTCTTTGCGTCGCCATCGAGACGCTTGCGCAGCTCGACGCCCGCAGTCTCGAACATGCGATAGAGCGAAGACTCCTGGTATTGCGAGTTGACCGCGGCCGCACCGGCCGATGCCGCGCCAAATTTCGATTCAAGGAAGGCCTCGGGCGGCGCGTCTTTGAAGGCCGCCAGGAACTGCTGATTGACCTTGGCGACTTTCGCCAACTCCAGCGCCTTGGAGATCATCACCCAGATCGCGACCAGGAGCATGAAGAGCAGGATGTAGATGACGATCTTGCCGTCGAGCGTCAGGTTGTCGACCAGGATGCGAAAGTGGCTGGCTTCGCCATCCTCGGCTTCGGCTGCAATCGAGGCCAATTTGTTGTCGGGGCCTTGTGCGGCCGCAGTGGCGCGGATCCAGTCGGGCGAGCGGGCGACCTTGCTCAGGCTCAGTGCATCGACGTCAAATTCAGTGTTACCGCCAAGTGCCATCTGCACCGGTTCGGCAGGCAGACGGGCTGCCACGCCGGCGACTTCGTTGCCATCGACAAAGAGCGCGGTGCGCTCGCCGATCACCAGCGTGACATGGCGCCACTCGGCAGCCGGCAGGGCGACAGCGCCTGCGGCGGATCCGCCGGCGGCAGGGATACCGGGGCCGGTGACCTTCAGGGTCGGCAGGCCGGCGGCCAGACTGACCGTGATGCTTGACTGAGCGCCTTTGAGGGTCAGCAGGGGGCTGTTCGCGGCGGCAGCCTTTGCACGCACCCAGAAGGAAAGTGTCAGGCCATCCGGGCCGATCGCGATCGGTGTGCCGCTGGCCTCGATGCGGGCCCCCGCCGGCAGACCGATCGATTCACCGAGCAGACCCTGCGTGCCGGCCTGAGCGCCCGGGGTGGCGACATTCACACCGTCAAGTTGCTCATTGGCAGGCGTGGCGATTGCGTTGAGTGCCAGGACGGTCACGCCATCGCGAACCACGACCGGCGTCGGGGCCGGGGCATCGGGATTGGCCGAATACAGCCAGATCGAGGGCTCGGCATTCGAGGGCGCAAGCGTGGGGACCCTCACCCAGATCACGGCCAGTTCGTTGGCGGCATCGAAGTACTCGATGCGGTGCGGCAGGATGGTCTTGCCGTCGGCTGCGACCACTCTCAGGTCGCTGCCGTCGCGCTTGGCGGTGGTGAAGTCGAAGTTGCCGGTGTGCAGGCGCAGCGGCACCACAAACTGCGCCTGGGCCGATTTCACGGCCGCACCGGCATCGGTGGTGTCGAGCACCCAGTGCGACTTGTTTTTCCAGGCGTCGGTGATCTGTGCCTGCGCCGGCGAGGCCATCAGCGACGCGGTCATGCCGACCAGGGTGCACAACGCTGCCGCGGCAAACCGATTCAATGAAGTCATGGCGAGTGCTCGGTTGGTTGGCATGGTTGCCTCAGGCTGCAATGAAAGGAGAGAGGGGGCTTTGGCGGGTGTCATGACGGCGGTGCTCATCTGCTGGTCTTGCGGCGACGGAAGGCTTCTTCGCCGTCTTCACCGAAGCCGAGGAACTCGATGACCACGAGACGGCTGCGGGCCTGCCGATTTTCGTCGGCAAGCTTGTCGCGGTCGGTCGCAGCCGCCTGATCCGAACTCGCGGCGGCGGCGGCGTTGGCATTGCCTGCGGCCGCAAGCGACAGGTTTGGCGCCACCGTTGCAGTCGGCACACCGGTGGCGCTGCCGCCCACTGAGATGTTGGAGCTGTTGCGGATTTCGGTGGCAAAGAGGGTCAGGTTGCCGGCCGAGCGGATGCCGGCCTCGCCGGCATCGATGAAGCCCTTGGGCGCGAAGAGATCGACGTCGCTGGCAGGCACGCCCGGCTTGGTGACCAGCACGCCGATGCCGGAGCCCTCGACCACGCCCTGCAATTCGACCACGACGTTGCCGTTCGCATCGACCCGCACCAGTGGCGGCGGTGCGGTGGCGGCGGTGCGTGAGCCGCGGCCGGCATCGATGTTGCCCAGTGCAGAGAACATGGTGATACCACCGCCGCCTGCGGTCAGCACCCGCGAGCGATTGACCGCGGCGTTCGAGCCGATGGCGATGTCGACATCGCCGCCGTCGAGCGTGAAGATGCCGAGCTTCGAAGAGTCCTTGACGCTGGCGAGTTCGGATGGCGGATTGGCCAGGCCGACCTGCAGATTGCCGACCGCCTTGGAGGCGTCCGTGGCCTGGCAGGCGGACCAGCTGCCTCGACACACCACGCCCGGTGTCAAAAACTCGATCTTGCCGCCGCGCTCGGTCTTGACCTGACTGAAGACCAGGTCGATGTTGCCGGCGCCGTCCTTCGGAAAGAGCGTCGACATGGCGTCGTAGGCGGCCTGGAAATTGCCATAGTCGGGATTGGTCTTGCCATCGACCTTGGTTGCCGAGGCATTACGGCCGGCGGCCTTGAGTTCAGCGTAGAAGACCGCTCTGGCAAAGGCATCGCGCTCATGCGTCGGCAGACTGCCAAAGAGCGTCCAGGCATTGTCGGCAGTGACCGACTGCGCATCACTGTCGCTGAGGGTCGAGCGTACAAAGTCGACCAGCAGCGGTGTGTAGTCGCGGCTGCGCTGACTCGTCGAAGGGGCGACATAACGCGCAAGGAAGTCAGCATAAGCAGGGCTGTCGGGCAGGCCAGCCACCAGGGTCAGCGACGAGCCGACGTCAGACAGGGCGGGGTTATCGAGATTGCCGCGACTGACGATGCCGACCGAAGTGCCCATCGCGATGTCGCGCCCGGCGCTGAGCTCGACCAGCCCCGGTCCGCTCACCACAATACCGGCGTTGTTGGCCGCGAGCTGACCGTTGACCGTCTGGGTGCGATTGATCAGATCTCGGCCGGCGGTGATCTGGGTGAGGTCGCCGTCGCGCAAGTTCTGGATGATCAGGCTGACATCGCTGACGTCGCGGCCGGCGCGCACCTTGGCCGGCTCGGCAAAAACCAGTCGCAGCCGGTTGCTCGAAACTGTCGCCAAGGGCGAGTTGAGGATGCTGGACAGGGTAGTGATGTCCTGACCGGCATAGACCCGCGAGACCTGTGGATCGGCAAGGTGGACCAGATATTGCGCATGAGCCAGCGGCGCGGCGGTCGAGGTGGGCGACAGCTTGCCGACGGTGAGTTCGTCGAAGGCCGAGACGCGGTCGTAGGTGACGATTTTGCTTGCCTGGAGCACGCCGGGGCGGCTCAGACTGAAGGAGCGCAAGGGGTCGGTATCGAGCTGAACCAGACTGCCGACACCGGTGACCGAGCCGGCTGCGCCAAGGGTGATCCCGCCGATGGGCGCCGGCGCGAGCAGCGTTGCCGCACCGGTGGCGGCGTTGGTACCTGCGGCCGGGCGGCCGACGATCTCGATGTCGCCGCCGAGCGCCGCCACCGCAAGCGTCGGCGGGCGCATTGAGGTGACGCGCTGCAAGTCGGCCTGATCGATGCTGACTGCGGTCTCGCCGGTCACGATGCCGGTTCGCAGCGCGGTCGGCAGGCTCTCCTGCAGCGAAACCTTGCCGGCTGCGGCCGTCAGCTCAATCGCCGACCGCTCGGTGTAGGTGCTGAAGAAGCTGCGGTTATTCGCTCCGATCACACGGGCATTGGTTGCACGCTGCTCCGACAGCGTGGGGTTGTAGACCTGATCGAAGGTCAGACCATTGCGCGCCTCGACGCTGAGGGTGGCGTCGCCGAGTCCGGCCTGGGTCGACTGCCTTGCCAGCGTCGACTGCACAACGCTGTCGCCGGCCACCAGTTGCGCGTTACCGAGCATCACGCCGTAGGTGCCCGAGCGGATCGAGCCGTCGGCCCGGGCCAGCAGATTGCCACCGCCATTGACCACCAGCTTGTCGAGCAGCGGGTCACCAGTCAGGACGGTTCGGCCTGAGCTGCCGATCGAGGCCGAAACATCGGTGATGTCGAGGCCGGCGGTCAGGGTAAGGTTGCCACCGCCGAGCGCACCCACCGTCTGGCGGAAGAAGTCGAATCGCGGCCACCAGGCTGGCGACAGCCCGATCGCAGACGTTTGGCTCTCAACAGCCGGCAGGCCTTCTGCATCGACCTGACCCTGACGGAAGAGCCAGCCGCTCATCAGCGGATCCTCGATGGTTGAGACGATCGAACGGCCAGCCGCCATCGTGATCGAGCCACCCCCCTCATTGAAGTTGGTCTTCGGGTCGGCCTGGATCGGTGTATTCGGCACACCGACCAGGGTCTGCGGATCGATGAAACCGGGCACTGCGGCGGCGCGCCGACCGGCGGTCATGATCGAGGCGCGTCCGCCGGCCGCGAGCGTGGTGGCGGTTGCGCTGCTGGTGCCGATCAGGATGTCGCGCGCGGCCGCCAAGTCGATATTGCCGGTGCCGGTGCGGATGATGCGGGAATTGAGCAGGCGGACATTCCCAGCGGTTGAGCCCAGGGCCGGGTTCGTGAGTGCCAGCACCGACAGCGGCTGCGCTGCGCCGAAATCGGACCCGGCCGCAAGGCGATACGACCAGGTGTCCTTGGCATTCGCATCGAAGGCCGCGCCGAGGGTAGTCGATGCAGCAGGCCTGTTGGTGAAATCGGTACCGGCGACAAAACCGTCGTTGATCACTGCGGTGACCGCTGTACCCGGGGTCGCCGACGCACCGTTGAGAATCAGGTCACCACCAGCGCGCAAGGACAGCACTCCGGCGGTGTCTCTTGAGGTAACGGTGGTGTAGCGGATGGCCGACAGGTCGATGGCGCTGCCGACGGTCAGGTTGGCGCTGTTAGTCGCGCCTTTGGCGAGCACCTCGATTTCGGGGCGCACCCGGGCATTCGCGTTGCCGGTTTGCCCGGCGAGCGCCAGCACCGCAGGCGCGGTGTTGGCAAAGGCGGTGGCTTCGGTAAACGCGGTGGCCAGGGTGGTCTGGGTGACGGTGGTGTTGTTGCTGGTGACCGTGGGCGTATAGCTGGCCACGCCGGTCAGGTTCAGCCGGGCGGCGCCCTGGACGGTGTTGGCGTTGGCCTGCAGATTGGTGGCATTGGCGGCCGTCCTGGCAAATCGGAGTTCGACCTCGCCGCCTTCGCTTGCACCGCCCACATCGACGGTTGCGCCCCGGGCCAGCACACCGCCCAGGCCGCTGAGCGTCACATCGCCGCCCTTTCCGGTATTGCCCCGCGCGGCCACGGTGGTGCCGGCCGCCAGTTGCACTTGTGAACTCGCGTTGAAGGCGACCGTGCCGCCGTCGTTGCCGCTGGCATCGAGTCGGCCACCGGCCAGTCGCACTGAGCCTGCGTCGGCCGCCAAGGCAATCGCGCGGGCGGCAATGATGCTGGTCTGTGCATCAGCCCCGGTTCCCAGCACCAGATCGCCGCTGCGCTGGCGCATCGACACTTCGCCATCGAAGCCACCGGCCTTCAGCGAGGCGGCCAGCGCGCCGGCATCCGCGAAGCGTTGAGCATCGGCCTTGAAGCGCCCACCCTGGCCGCTCGGGCCGGTGCCAGCAAGCTGGCCCAGCAGGGAGATCGAGCCAGCCGGCGCAGCAAGGTTCAGGCTGCCGGCGTCAGCACCTTCGCGACCGGAGACATCGATCCGCGATCCGGCCTGGGCCAGGATCGAGCCGAGACGGCTGGTGAGCGTGAGCGATCCGCCACTGGCAGCAAAGGTTGCGTCATACAGCGACAGCGTCGCCGAGTGCAGATCGACCAGCGCCTGGGCACCGAGGGTCAGCGAGGGCGAGGCGGCATCTGCCGCGGTCGATTCGATCGACAGTCGACCCGAGGGCAGTCGAATTGCGGTGTCGAGGGTGGCGGTCTGCGCCGACAAAGTCAGGCGACCGCCTGGGCCGGGAATCGGCGCCACCGCACCGACTGCTGCCGGCGTGCCGGCACCGAGCACTTGCATGCGATCGGCGAAAACCGATTGCGTCGCACCGGCCGCCGCCATCACAGCCGGCGTGCGGACAATCAGTTCGCCGGCGGTGCGCGTGGCGCCATCGCCCTTGAGCAGCCAGGCTGATTCGGCCCGTGCTTGGGTGCCGGCAAAGCCCTGAATGGTTCGCACGCCGGCATCGGTGATCAGCTGACCGCTGTCGGGCAGCGCGCCATTGCTGGCGGTGATGCGCAACTGGCCGAGTCCAGCACTGGCGGCATTCGGTGTCGGTGTGCTGACAAGTGTCGGGCCACCCGAGAGGATCACCCGCTGGGCGTCGATGGTGGCGTTGCCGGCGCGGGTCGGTTCGCCCCAATTCAGCGTCGGCGAGCGAAGCTCAATCTCACCGAATCCGACCGACCCCAGCTTCAGGCCATCGGTGAGATAGACGATGTCGGTCGCACTCAGCGCAAGGCGCTCGCCGGTTGAGATGCTGGCGAGCTGGCTGCTGCCAAGCCGCGTCACGCCGCCGGCGCCGCCCGAGCTGTTCGCGAGTCCAGTGACCGCGCCATCGCCGAGCACCAGGGTTCGGCTCGACAGCTCGAGCGATTTCACATCGAGGGTAAGACTCGGATCCAGCGCAATGCCACCGGGGGCATCGGCGAGCACGGTCCGGGCCTGGACCGAACTGCCGGGTGCAAACCGGATGGTCGCGGTACCGGTCTGGCCACCGGTGCGGGCAAGGGTCGGGTCGGTGCCAGAGACGACCAGCACTGCGCCCTGATCTTGCACCGCATAGGCCGGCGCTGCGCGATCGCTTGCCACGCCGACGAGCTTGGCGTTGGTGCCGATGTCGACCTGCTCACGAGCGGCCAGCACGATCTCCTCGGCGCGCAGCTGGCTGCCGGTTTCGACACTGACCCGGGCAGCGGTCGGCGTCAGCAGATCGACCTCGGTGCCCGCGGTACGGCGTGCGCCGATCATCACTCGCTCGGCATCGAGCTCGCTCAGGCGCGCTGCATCCAGCGTAATGACGCCGGCTGCTGGGGTGCCAGTGGTGGTGCCACCGATCTTGATCGTCGCGCCCTCGGAAGAAAACTCGAAGGCACCGCGTCTGCCAGTGACCGTGCCGTCGCTGGTATAGGCGGTGCCATCAGCGGTTCGCGCCAGCGTCTGGCCCGGTGCAAGACGAATTTGCGAGGCGAGTGTGACCGCGGTGCCGCGGGCGTCGATAGCGAGTGTGCCGCCATCCTGGGGCAGGCGCGCCGAGGCAGACGCTGCAGGCTTGGATGCCAGGTCACGCGACGCCTGATCAGAGATGAACTCGCCATAGCGGCGCAACTGTGGGCCATTGAGCACATTGACCGTCGACCAGCGGGCGTCCCGGTCGGCGGTGCCGGCCGCCAGGCGCTGCGCGGCAACCACCGTGCTGCCATCGGTCAGCGCGCCGCTTCGGATCGGCACGAAGCTCTGGTTGTCGGCAATCGCGATCGCATAGGCATTCGGCAGCAGGGCATAGCTTGCCGGCAGCAAGGTGTAGACGCCTTGGGCAAGACCACTGCCGGCGTTCAGGAAAATCTGATCGCCGACCGCAAGCTTCGGCTTGGACGTTGTGATCGCGCCGGATGGCAGGGCGCCGCGGAAGCTGCTCAGTGTCGCGGTGCCGCCCAGGGTCGGCAGTTCGGCCTGCATCTGGTAGTCAAAGGGCATCACACCGGCAAGACTCGGCACGATGGCGAAGACATTGGGCCGCAGCAGCGGATTGACCGAGCCGCCGCTGCCGGCGATGAAGGCGGTGGCCAGCAGGTCGCCGCCGCCGGAGGCATCGATCAGTGCACCCTGGCGCAGGTCGATGCTCGGGCTGCTCAGGCGGATGGTCGGGTCGAGCTGTGTCAGGGTCGGGCCGCTGCCGGTGCCGCCCAGGAAGGGATAGACGATCTGACGGCCGTCCTGGGTCAGGCCGTAGGGCACCAGGGTGTTGCCGCCCGACACCGAGACCTCGGCGCCGGCACCCAGCACCAGCGTCTTGCCGGCATTGACCTCGATGACGCCGAAGGGTGCGCGCTGAATGCCGTTGAGCTCGATGGTGTCGGCGCTCAGGCTGAGCTTGCCAAGACCCGATATCGGCACCGCAGGCGAGGCCGATCCGTTGTCGGTCTTGGGCCGCGCGGTAGACAGTGTCGAGTTGGCGCCCGCGACCGCAACCGTGTAGGCCGCGCCGGTCACAGGGAAAATCTGCTGAGCGATCAGATCGACCCGGCCGCTGGCATCGAACCGGCCGACCGCATAGTTGGCCGGGCTGCCATCGGCATTGGCCTTGTACAGCCCGCGCAAGCGCAGATCGCCGTCGCTGGCCAATCGGGTCTGACCGATGCCCTGCAGCATCAGATTGCCGACCAGATCGAGCGCCAGGGCGGTTGAGACATCGAGCTGGCCGGTGCCGCCGCTGGTGCCTTGTGCCTGGCCCAGCGGCTGGGTCAGCGGAAAGGCATTGGTCCAGCCGAGCTCGGCATAGGGCGCACGCACCGTCAGCGTCTTGCCCTGCTCGGTGCGGATGACCGGCGCGTCCAGGGTGATCTGTCTGTTCGCGCTCAGCGTGGTGTCAACCGCCGCATTCAGCTGGTCACGTGCGCTGAGTTTGAGGGTGTTGGCATCGAGCGTCTCGAGGGTCGACTGCGCCACCCGGGTCTCGAAGATTTCCTGGCCGGCCACCACGCCGGCATTGAGCGCAAGATCGACATTACCGCCGGCACGCAGGGCAGCCGGCATGGCATTCGCATCAGCCACGATGCTCAGGCGCTCTACACGCGCAGGCCGCGGGCCGATGGCCGAGTCGGTCGCACCCGTCGGCGCATCGCGGGTCTGCGCAATGGTGACCGAACCGGCTGCCGCGCCCGCTCCGCCTGCCGACACATCGATGCGTGAAGCGATCACGCCACCATCGACCGATGCCAGCGAGACCCGGCCGCCGGCAGTGGCGATTTGCTGCGGTGCGGCCGGCTGGCTCGGGTTGACCGAATCGCCGTTGATCAGCCCCGACGCGCCGCGCGCCGAGACACGCGAGCCCGGCTCCATGACCAGATAGCCGGTGGGCGCATTCAGGCTGACCGCACCGCCCGCCAGCACGCTGCCACCGCGACGATTGAGCGGCAAGGCGACGGTGGCGTCGATACCGCTGGCGTCGATGCTGGCGGCGGCGGTCATGTAGAGGCCCTGCTCGCCCCGAAAGCCGACGTAGCTGTCGGTGCTATTGACGCCCAGGCTGACCGTGCCGGCGGGTGCGGTCAGGGCACCGGCAAGCAGCAGCTGGTAGCTGGCGTCCATCGCGATGCTGCCGGCGGGTGCAACCTCGATCCTGCTGCCCCGACCGACTTCGATAACACCGGCATAGGTCGCCGTCGACCGCATCGAGAACGAGGTGGGCTTGCGATCCTGAATCGGCAACTCGAGGGTGGTCACTGATGCCCGCAGGGTGTCGGGCGTGGTCACCGCCTGCGCGCCCTGCGCGAAGCGATAGGACTGCGGCACCAGTCGAATCGCGGTGTCGGCGCCGATCGAGGCGCTGAAGATGCCGGTCAGATCAACCGATGACAAGCCTTCGGCGGCGAAGCGGCCCGCCTGCAGCCACAGGCCCTGGTAGTCGGCAGGCCGGACGTCGGAGACCAGCACATCGGCCGCCCGGGCCTTGAAGCTTGCGCCGCTTGCAAAGCCGAAGCCTCTGATAGTCGCGTCGAACTGAGCAGTCAGTGCGATCGACGGGTCACGCAGCGAATCGGTGGTGTTCAGCCCAACCTGCACCGCTCCGGCGGTGCCGGTGCTCAGACGACGGGTCGGCGACAGATAGGCGCCGGCCGACACATCGATCTGGCTGGCAGCATCGGCCACAAAACTGCGATAGCCCTGCAGTCGTACCGAGCCTGCGTTGACCAGATAGGCCGGCTGCTCCAAGCCGCCAGGCTGACGGGTATCGACCGCCCATTGACCCGAGGCATCGATGCGCGCATTGCGGATCGACACTGCACCGGTCGACACCGACTGACCTTCGCCCTTCTGGCTGGCGGTCAGGTCGATGCCGCTGGAGGTGACGCTCGGTGTGGCGGTGCGCACGAAGGTTTCGGCACGCGCTGCCGGCACGCTGATGTCGGCATTGACCGACACCGCGCCTGCGGCCACGGTGAGTCGGCCGCCCGCCGGCAGCGTGACGGGTGAGCCGGCCGGCACGGTGACGCTGTTGTTGCTGAAGACCTCCAGACGCGAGATTCCGGTGGCGGTCAGCGCCGGCACGTTGATGGTCTGCGCGAACGGCGCAGCCTCGGTACCAAAGCGCTCGTCACGGTTGGCATCGATGCCGAAGGCTGGCGCCTGACCGGCGCCGCCGGTCGACCCGAGAATGATCGGGCTGCGCAACTGATAGTCGAGTTGAGGATTCTGGTAGGCGTCGCGCTGACCAAAGCTGATCAGGCCGCCCAACGGCGGGCTGGTGCGCTGGCGCTCGCCACTCAGCACCGATCCATCAACCGTGCCACCAAAGCTCACCCAGGGCGCGGCCAGGCCCAACTGACCGGCGTTGCGTCCATCGAGGTAGCCGGCACTGCGGGCTGTTACCGGGCTCAGCGCAAATTTGCGGGTTACGCCCCAGCGCGCATCGTTCTCAATGTAAAAGTCGGCGAGCGTCCAGATCCGGTCGGGGGTTGCCTGGCTGACGTCAACGATCCGGCGGCCATCAAAGAGCCGGGAGGTCTGAAGCACGCCCGGTGCGTAGTCGACCGAGCCGCCCGCAATGTTGATGCGTGCGCCCGGATTGACCACCGCCTCGCCGGTCGAAGACAAACTCACCGTGCCGCCGGCGGTCATCCGCTCCTCGACCGTACGCTTGATCTGTGTTGCGGCCAGTGCATCGAGCGCGCTTTGGGTAAAGAGCGGCGATCCGACGCGGGCATCGATCTTGAGGGTTTCCTGCGCGAGCGGTCCGGTGCGAAGCGTGGGGTTGTCAGCCACGTTTTCGCCGCCGACCTGCACATCGATCAGGTTGCGCGACACCGGCACGCTCACGCCTCGGATACCCGAGACGTCGATGCTCGCGCCGGCATCGATCACGATGCGTCCGGTGCCCACCGGCTTGATGGGCGAAGGGTCGGCGAAGTTTTCGTTGGCGCTCAGGCTGACCAGACCGCCGGGCGCGGTCAGCCGCGCACCGCTCGCACCATCACCCTGAAGCTGGATCGACTGGCCGGCCAGCCTGATTTCAGACGGATAAACCGTCTGTGCGTCGAGCACCGTCTCGGGTTTGCCGTCGGCAGCGAGGTTGCTGCGTACCGGTGTTTCGATGACGCCGGTCGGCCCGATCTGTACCGTGCCGGAGGTGGTGGTCAGCGGCCGATCGGACGACCCGGTCGTGAAGACCGGGTTGGCGCGCGAATAGAGATAGACCGAGCCGTTCGCGGTGGCCGAGGTGTCGGCACTGATGCGCCCGGCATTGCGAAGCGCCATGCCCATCAGGGTGGTATTGCCAAGCGGCGTTTCGATCGTGCCGTTGTTGAGCACAGACCCGAGGTTGCGATTGACGCCACCGGCCTCGACTTCGACAAACAAGCCGCGAAACGCCGCGCTGTCGGCAGTGGTTGGTGCAAAGAGGTAGACCTTGGAGCCAGCCGCCAGAATCACCTGCCCATTAGGCGACTTGATCAGACCGCGGTTGATCACCTCGCGGGTACCCAGCAAAAAGACCCGGCCGCCGTCTGCCGAACTGATGGTGGCTGCCTGGACGAGTTCGCTGCCATCGGGTGCGCGAACCACCGAGCCGTCGAGCCTGCGTACCGGACCCGATTGAACCTCGATACGGGCATCGGCCGAGCCAGCCGAGACGTCAAATTCGAATGCGGCCTGCCCTCGCGCCATCGCGGTCAGGCCCTTTGAAAACGCATCGTTCTTGATGCTCAGGGTCGAGGCGATGAAGGCCGATGCGTCGACCTGCGAGCCCGGCTTGAAGACGATGCCGTTGGCATTGATGAGGTAGACCGCGCCATCAGCCACCAGCCGGCCAGCAATCTGGCTGGGCTTGAGGGCATGGATCCAGTTGAGCGCTACCCAGTCGCGATTGCCCTGCTGATCAAATCGAACTGTCTCACCCCGATCAACATCAAACTGTGTCCAGTTAAGCGTTGCGCGCGACTGCGTCTGCCGGATCAGCATCTCGCGACTGCCATCCGGATTGACAGTCACACCACCCGGCTGCGCGCCGACCCAGGTTTTGACCCCCGGCACGACCCGCGTGCCGGCAACCGTGCCGGGCAGCAGCGCCTGCGCGCGCACCGATATCGCAGTGGCGGCCAGAAGGCCGCCGGTGAGCGCAAGAAGGGATCGGATCAGGTGGCGGCGCATCGCTCAGAACTCCGCAATCAGGCGGAAGTTGGCGCGATAGTCCCCTTCCTGGGTGAAGCTGCCCGAACGCAAGGCGCGCGCGACATCCACCGAGAATGAGGTCTTTGCCATGACGTTGGAACGAAAGCCAAGCCCGACGCTGGCCAGCGAGTACTTGCTGATCTGGCTCGGCAGCGGATCGAGGATGCGAGTCAGTCCAGCGTCCACAAACGCGATCGGGATGAGGGAGAAGCGGCTGCCGGTACTTGTCGCAGTATTGGCTGCACCGGCTGGCTTTTGTTGCAGGAAGCTCAGGGGCTCCAGGCGGCTGCCCCGCGCTTCGATCGAAACCAGATAGCCGCGGTCGCCGATCTGCTCGGCGTCGTAATAGCCCCGCACCGAATTCATACCGCCCAACGTAAACTGCTCGGAGGGAATCAGAGGCTGATTGGCATATTGCCCTGCTACCCGGCCACGCAGCGACCAGCCGTCGAAACGCGTCTCATGACTGAGGTCAGCGCGCAAGCTCAGGTAACTGGCACTCGCGCCATAGCGACGGGCGGCAAACTCGGCATCGTCGCTGCCCACGCCGCTGATCGAAAAGCCGGTCGACACATCCACCGTGGACAGCCCAGCCGAGGTGGGTCGCACCGCGTTATAGCCAGCATAGAAGGGCAAATAGGTGACACGGCTCGTGCCGCCACTCGGCGTCAGCTCGCCCTGATCAAGTTGCTTGTAGTCGATACCGAAGGAAACCGCCTGCTGAAGGCGGAGTCGGGCAGGCACCGGATTCACATAGCGCAGACCCGCAATCGACTGCTTGCCGACCACCGTCAGGCCACCGATCGAGGTTGGCGTGCCGCTGTCTGCACGCAGGTAGTAGGCGGTGAGCGTGGCATCGTCCGGCCCGCCTAATGGCGCCGAGTAATTGACCGTGCCGAGCTTGACCTGCGAGGTGTCCTGCGGCGAGACCACGAACTGCGCCCCAAGACTGTGGCGCAGCCCAAACATATTGTTGTAGCTCCCGGCCACGCCAAGTCGCAGGGGCTTGGTATTGACCGCAGCATTGTTGTTCAGATCGACAATCAGCGCCCAGGGCTTGCGGTCTTCAAGCAGTACATCGACATCGAGCGCACCGGCATCGGCACCCGGGCGCAGCAGCGGCGTGGCGGTGAGCAGGTTCATCCGATTGAGGCCGACCAGCTCGGACTCAAATCGGTTGAAATTCGGCACCGTGCCCTCAGCCACCGAAGGCAGTTGCTCGCGCACCCATGCTGGCGAGGTGTACTGGGCGTCCTTGACGCGGGTGCGGTTGACTTTTGCCTCGACCACTTCGAGACGAACCACACCGTCCTTGACCTGCTGCTGAGGGATCAGCACCGACACGCCAAGATAGCCTCGATCGCGATAAGCCGCCTCGAGCGCTTCGCGGGCATTTTGCACATCGGTGAGTGAACGCTTTTCGCCCATGAAGCGATAGACCGCGTTTTCGATGCTTGCCGCACTCAGCACCGTATTGCCTTCAACAAAAAACTCCAGCACATCAAATTCGGCTGCCGGCGCAGCGTCTTTGGCGCCAGCCGCTTGCGCGGGCGGCGCGGCCTGCTGCGCCATTGCTCGCGGCAAACCAATGATCGCTGCAATCGCAAACAAAGCGAGGGCGGCGATGCATCTGCCTGCAACCAGGCGCGAGTTGTGCGGCTCAGGAGTCACTGCGTCGTAGCACCAGTCACGAACGACTGATCAATGGGTTGAATGGATGCGGCAATCGCCTTCCTGCTGGTGTTCTCCACAGCAGAATCGGCATGCCCGCAGGGTGAGGCGAAGTGTAGAAGCGCGGTATTTCGTCACATCAACCGCCCATCCCCGAACGGATCTCGGGCGAGCAATCAAGTTGATTCGTTCGGCCTAAGGGCGACCAAACCTCGATTCAATAAAAAAACCCCGGGTCGCCCCGGGGTCTGTGCTTGTGCCGATTCGCTGTTGCAAGGCAGGCAGCGTAAACGCCGTCTGCCTTGCTATGCAAAATCGTTACGGGTGCTGATTACTCGCCTGCAGCCGTCACCGGGCGGGCGAAAGCGTCAGCTTGGCGCGACCACTTGGTCTCGCAACCGGTGCCGTTACCGGCATTGCCGTCAGGCAGAGTGGTCGGGCCGGAAAGGGCGCAGACACTCGAGCTGTTCAGCGCCGCGACGATGGCGTCCTTGATGGCTTCCTGAGTAGCGCTGAGGTCACCACGGCTTTGCATGGTCGCTTCACCGACGTAGGTGTAAAGACCGTTGCGGGTATTGACCCGATCGCCGACGACTGCGGCATCCGGCGAGACGCCGTCAAGGCGAGCGACTGCATAGGTGGTGTCGGTTCTGAGTCCAGTGGTGGCCGACGAGGGCGTCGTACCCGAGGGCAGCTGGGCTACCTCGAGGCTGGAGATACCGATCGCCGGGATCCCCTGGGCGCTCGCCCTGTTCATGCAGGTGCGAACGTCAGACGAACCGATGTTCTCGACAATCGCGACCTGCTGGCCCGACCAGTTGCCACCGGAGGCGGCAGCGGTCGCATTGGCGGCTTTCGGGTTACCGCCAGCACCGAGGAAGAAGGTGTTGGCCCAGGCCTTGGTACCCGAGGTAGCAGGGCGGGTGCACACGGCAACCTTGGTGACGTTCGAGGGCGACGGGTCAGCGATGCCCAGGGCGGCGAGGGCCTGGGCGCCGGTGGTGTAGGCACCTGTCATCAAACCGACGACGGTCGGGGTCGAAACGCTCTGGCTGGTCGACACGCCCAGCGGATAGCTGTTAGCCGTGCCGCCAAGCGCCGTGGCCAGCGTGTTGCTGATCACGATGGCGAACGTCATGCCGTTGACCGGATAAATCTGGGTATCCCCATTGGCAGCCGAATCTTCCTTCATCGCGTTGAAGAGATCCGGGTAAGCAGTTTGAAAACTGGGGAAGAGCGTATTGAATTCCGTCGACAGCGCCGCCGCGGTCGGGGTGTTCGGGCCGGTGAAGGCGGTCGGATTGATGTCCGAGTAGCCGAGTTCCGGAATTGTCGAATTCGCGTTAGTGGTCCAGCCGTTGCAGGTTGTGGTTGTTCCAACGCAGGTGTTCAGGTCGAGCTTGGGGGTTTTGACGCCGGTGCCGTTATACAGCGGCGGGTTGACGCCGAAGTTCGAACCAAGAGAGGTGTAATAGAACACTGCATTGCCACCAGCCAATGGTGAATTGCAGGCAACCGCAATGAATCTCGAGGCATTCGAGCCGCTGGGGTTGTACTGGGTCGAGCCGTTGGCGCACATGGCGGTCTTGACCGCACTGACAATCGTGGCCACATTGGCAGTCGCGCCGGACATGAAGAACTGGTTAGGCGCAGCAAGGGCGTCGGCGGCGGAGATACCTTGAGCCTGGACATTACCAAGCAGGCCGAAAGCGGCAACGAGGCCGGTGCTGATGAGTGTGCGTTTCATGTTGTTTCCTGAATTGGTTTGAGTGTTGCGTGTTTGAACGTTGCGTGACTGGTGATCAGGCGCGAGCGCGGCGGCGGGCGATCATGCCCACCAGGCCAAGACCGGCCATCATGAAAGCCCACTCACCGGGTTCCGGCACGGCTGCGGTGAAAGCAAGCGTGTCGTTGGCGAGGGTCCAGGTCGAGACGTACTTGTCGATCGCTGCGTAGTCGAGGCCGTTGAACGAGAAGTTCTGAACGGTCGCGGTTTGGGCACCGCCGTTGTTGTAAGCCGCAGCAAAGCGCAGGGTGTCGCCGATGTTGCCGGTGGGCGCAAAGGTAGCGGTGGTCGACGAGGTCGACTGGCCGTAGAACGCCTGCTTCGAGAAGGTCCACGAACCGTTGGCAGTACCCGTGATCAGGCTTGAGCCGTTGGCGACGCCCACCTGACCGGGCAGTGTGTTGGTCTTGGAGATGAAAACCGTCTCGCTGTTGATGGCCGCTTGAAGCTTCGAGTCGTTCAGACGATTGGTATTCGTGGTTCCCAGCATGCCGCTGGCCGGCCTGTTGGTGGTCATCAGCATGCCGATCGAACCGATACCGTCGGTATCCAGGGTCGAATTGTTGTAGATCGAATAGACCGCCCACTTGGCCGACGTCAGGTTGGTCGCGGCTTTAAAGGCAGTCCAGTTGCTGTCGTCGTTCAGCGCGTAGCTGAGGTTCAGCGAATTGTCGAGCGCGAACTTGTTGTTCGGCAGGAAGTCCTGGAAGGTGACGCCGAGGTCCTTGACGAAGGTGTTCTCGGTAGTGCCGGCCACTGCCTTGACGACCAGGAACAGTTCGCTGCCGGTGGTGTTGTAAGTGGTGGCGATTTCGGCGAATGCCGGGGCGATCGACGCGGCAGCGAGTGCCGACGCGATCAGGGTTTTGCGGAAGTTCATTGTGGTTCTCCAGAATGGGTGTTTGGGCGACCGCACAGCAGTGACCGCCTCGGGACGAATTCTGGAAATCTTTGATGAACCAGCGACGCTGTCTGCAGCGCTTCGCCTGATGCCTTTGGACTATCGGCTTGATGCCGACGGCGGCACCATTGGTCTCAGTTCTGACGCGACCTTGTCTTGTCCGAGGCCTTCAGTCTTGCCAGCGCGGCCGACCGATCAAGCGATTCAGCCAGCACAAGCGGCGACATGCCGTTGGCATCGGGCAGCGTGGGCGAGGCGCCGGCGCGCAGCAGGATATCGAGCAGATCGGTGCGATCACGCTCGATAGCGACATTGACTGCCGAGGTGCCGCGACTGAAAGCAGTGTTCGGATTGGCGCCGCGCGCCAGCAGCAGGCGAACGATTCTCGGCTGATCGACCCGCACCGCTTCGACCAGGGCCGTGCGCCCGCCGGTGCTCAGGCCATTGGGGTCAGCACCCTCGTCGAGCAGCGCACGCACATTGTTCAAGGAGCCCGCGGTGACCTCCGAAACCAGTCTTGCGGTCAGAACCTCGTTGTCGGTCAGCCGGTCACCCCATGGCAGAGTCAGGCGTCGGGAAATGTCGCCCGCCGAGGGCGCCTTGTTGCTCGCGAAGCGAGGCGCCGGCGGTGGCATCGGGCCGAACAACACGCCGCCAACGCCAAACAGACCGTCGTCGGCTGCGGCCGGATCAGGCAAGGGCGCGTCAACCGGCGGCTTGACCTTGGCCGAGGGCACCGCAATGGCGGGGACCTCATCCGAGTAGGCCCAGGTCGGGGCAAGCTGATTGCTGAATCCGACCGGACCGATCTGCGCTGAAGCGTCAAAGGCAGCCGTGACACTCAGGGCCAGCCAGGCCAGCTGAAGTGCGCGCGGCGACCAAGCAAGGCGAACCGAAAGGCGAAGATATGACGGGTAGCGATGACTCATAAGGAAGCTAATGTATCCGCGGCTGATGGCAGATCCTGCGCCGATAGTGCCGGATGGCACACCGGTGTTGGCCTGATCAGGCCATTTGGCGCAAGGCAGGCCTTGCGCCCGATGCCAAACAGACCATTGCGCGTGACACAAGGGCAAACCGGGTTTTGAGCAGGGTGCCGGGCCCGGTTCAATCAAAATCACCGCTTGACGCTTCATGGGGCAAACATGGCCTGCAGGGTTTGCAGCGTTGCGGCCAGCGTCACCGGTCGCAGGGCGCCCATTCGCTTGACCAAGCGCGCACGGTCGAGCGTTCGAACCTGGTCCAGCAGTATCAGGCCTTGCTTGCCCTGGAAGGTGAGCGCGATCCG
>CANKWX010000025.1 GCA_947487165.1 Burkholderiales bacterium | reverse complement strand
GGTTGAACTGGCCGCCGATATCGTCACCCGCCTCAAACAGCGTGACCGCGTGTCCGCGACCGGCTGCGACGGTGGCATAAGCCAGCCCTGCAGGTCCTGCGCCGACCACTGCGATTCGGCGCGGCGTCTCGGTCTGTGGGTAGCTCAGCAGGGTTTCGTTGCAGGCGCGCGGGTTGACCAGGCAGCTGACCTGCTTGCGACCGCCAAAAGTGTGATCCAGGCAGGCCTGGTTGCAGGCGATACAGGTGTTGATCTCATCCTCGCGACCCTGCAAGGCCTTGATGACCAGATCGGGATCGGCCAGCATCGGGCGAGCCATCGAGACCAGATCGGCATCGCCACGGGCGAGCACTGCCTCGGCGACTTCCGGCATGTTGATTCGGTTGCTGGTGATCAGCGGCACCGAGAGCTCTTTGCGCAGGCGGCCGGTGACCTGCGCAAATGCCGCCCGCGGCACCATGGTGGCGATGGTGGGCACCGGCGACTCATGCCAGCAGAAATGCGTGCTGATGATGTTTGCACCGGCAGCTTCAACCGCCTTGCCCAACGACACCACCTCATCCCAGGCCAGTCCGCCATCGAGCATGTCCATGGCGGCGATTCGGAAAATCAGAATGAAATCGGGGCCAACCGCCTCACGCACGCGCCTGATCACCTCGACCGGAAAACGCATCCGGTTTTCCCAGGAGCCACCCCAGCGGTCGGTGCGCAGGTTGGTCTTTTGCACGAGAAAAGTACTCAGCAGGTAGCCCGCCGAACCAATGATTTCGACCCCGTCATAGCCGGCTTCTCGGGCGAGCGCGGCGCAGTTGGCGAAATCGGCGATCTGCTGTTCGATACCGGCCTCATCGAGTTCGGTGGGCCGGTAGGTACCGATGCGCGACTTCACCGCCGAGGGCGCCACGCAGTCGGGCACACGGGCCAGCGGCCCGGAGTGCAGGATCTGCATGCAGATCTTGACCTCGGGGTCGGCCGCATGGACGGCCTGCGTGATCTGCCGATGCAGGGCGGCTTCGGCCGGTGTCGAGAGCTTGCTGCCCACGCCGCCCTGTGTGTTGGGGGCGATACCGCCGGTGATGATCATGCCGACGCCCCCGCGGGCGCGCTCGGCAAAAAACGCGGCCATCCGCTCGAAACCGTTTTCCGCTTCCTCGAGGCCGGTGTGCATTGAACCCATCAGGATCCGGTTTTTCAGCCGGGTAAAGCCGAGGTCGAGGGGCGAAAACACATGGGGGTAGCGGGTTCGGCCGGTCATGGCGATGTCTCTGGTTGTCGGTTGTGAGCCTGAAATTACACCAGATCAGTCGGAACTGACACGGCATTCTGGCGCCGGCTGTGGCAATATCGACCGGCTTTTGAATTCATAGACCGCCAAGAGGGAGATACGACCATGAACAATTTCACAGTGAAACCCAAAACCGGTTTCGGCTTGAACCCGCTCGATGAGCTCAACGATCTGCGGATGTCCGAGGCAGCGATGCCGCTGCTCGAGCATGTGCGTCGATTCGTTACCGACACGGTCGAACCGATGTCAGAGAAATTCGAAAAGCTCGGTGAAGGCCGTGCTGATCGCTGGAGCTACGCACCGGGCCAACTCGAGCTGCTCGAAGGCGCCAAGAACCAGGCAAAGAAAGAAGGCCTCTGGAATTTCTTCCTGCCTGATGCCGAAACCGGCGAGGGTCTGAAGAACCTCGACTATGCCTATATTGCAGCCGTTCTCGGTCGCAATCGCATGGCCTCCGAGACCATGAACTGTGCCGCGCCTGACACCGGCAACATGGAAGTCCTTGAGCGCGTCGGAACCCCCGCCCAAAAAGAGCGCTGGCTCAAGCCGTTGCTGGCCGGCGAGATCCGGTCGGCCTATGCCATGACCGAGCCCAACCGGGCCTCGTCCGATGCCAAGAACGTCGGCATGCAGGCTGTCCTCGAAGGCGAGGAGTGGGTGCTCAACGGTGAGAAGTTCTACATCTCGGGCGCCGGTGATCCGCGCTGCAAGATCATGATCACGATGTGCAAGACCAGCCCTGATGCGCCGGCGCACAAGCAGCAGTCGCAGATCCTGGTCCCGATCGACACACCCGGTGTCAAGATCCTTGGCCCGATGTTCGTCTTCGGCGAAGACGATGCGCCCCACGGCCATATGCATATCAAGTTCGACAATGTGCGCGTCCCGAAAGACAACATGCTGCTCGGCGAAGGTCGTGGTTTCGAGATCTCCCAGGTTCGCCTTGGTCCGGGCCGGATCCACCACTGCATGCGTTCGATCGGCAGTGCCGAAAAGGCGCTGGAGCTGATGGTCACTCGCGGTCTGTCGCGCGAAGCCTTCGGCAAGAAGCTGGTGCATCTGGGCGGCAACATCGAGATCATCTCGCGTGCACGCATCGAGATCGAATCGATGCGCCTGATGGTGCTCAAGGCCGCTAAAGCCATGGATGTCCTGGGCAATCGTGAAGCCCGCATCTGGGTGCACATGGTCAAGGCGCTCGTGCCCGAGCGTGTCTGCCAGATCATCGACCAGGCGATCCAGATGCATGGCGCAACCGGTGTGTCGCAGTGGACCCCGCTGGCACGCATGTACACCCAGCAGCGTACGCTGCGTCTGGCCGACGGTCCGGACGAAGTCCATCATCTGGTGGTCGGTCGCAACGAAGTTCGCCGCTATGAAGGTGGCGAGGAAGACGCGAGCAGCGCAGCCGTCTTTCGTAACTGAGACGCAGGCTGAGTGAAAGGCGGGGCGGGTCGATGATCGACCCGCCCCGTGTCGTTTCAGAGGCCCGCAAAGCAGGGATTTGTGCTCTGCTGTCGGCTCAAGGCGACTAGTCGTAGGCCAGCATCACATCGTCGACCGCGCGCTCCAGATCGGCTGCGGTCGCGCAGTGATAGAGCTTGGTAATGAGTGGTTCGTAGCGCAGCATGCAGCTGTCACCGGTACCCCATCTCATCGGCGGCTCGGGGCACAGCCAGACCAGGCGTTTGGCGCGGTCTGCGATTTCCTGAACGATATCGAGCCTTGGGTCGCTGTGGTTGGAGCGACCATCGCCCAGGATGATCACGGTCGTGCGTCGGTCGATGCTGTCGAAGTAGCTCTCCTGCAACTCGGCCAGTGCCTGGCCGTAATCGGTACTACCCGAACCGGCAACATCGACGATGCGATCCATGGCGGCTTCGGGCGAGAGGCGGGCGAGGATGTCGCCGACGTCATGCAGCTTGTTGGAGAAGGCAAAGGTATCGACGTCCGAGACTTCGTCGCGCAGCGTGTGCAAGAACAGCAGCAGGAAGCGTACATAACTTGCGACCGACCCGGAGACATCGCAGATTGCGACGATCTTCGGGCGATCCTTGCGCTTGGTTCGCCAGATGAGGTCGACCGGCACCCAATCGTTGGCTGCGCTCGCCCGCAGTGTGCGGCCGATATCAAGGCGGCCGCGATTGCGGATGCGCCGCTTGCGCGAGTGCCTGACAGCCAGACGTTTGGCCATCCGCGCAACGATGAACTTCATTCGTTCGAGGTCGCGATATTCGAGCTGGTCGATCGAGCGATTGGCGATCGTCTCATTCATGAAGTTTTCGGTGGCACTGCGACCGAAGACCTCATAACGCTGCTTGATGTGCGCACGAGCCTGCTGCTGAACAGCCATTCGGGCGTCGATCAGTTCTTGCGCCTGCGCCTGCGATGAGGGCGAGGGATCGTCGAGCTTTTCGAGGAGCCTGCGCTCCAGCGCCTCGACGCCGAGCTGCTCGAGCATACGACGCACGAAATAACCGGTCTGCGAGGCAAAGCGGATCTCGTCGGCACCGACTGCAGTGGCGGCCTTTTGCATCGCCATCGCGACCTGAGCCGGATTCTTGTTGCTGGCCAGTGCCAGGAAGCGTCCGATCTGATCGGCGTCAGGGTCGCCGGCGGCGTCGTCGGACGGTGTGTCGTCACCAGAGGCTGGCGCATTCGAATCGTCGTTGCCCTGGCCCTGCGACTCTGCCTGGCCGGGCATCAGATTCGAATCGTCTTCGCCTTCGGCCGAGTCGGCATTCGGGTCCTGTTGCTGATCACGCCTTGGCGCGGATTCGACCGTCTTGAAGAAGACATCGAAGAGATGTTCGTGAAGGACTTTCTCCTCTTCCGACTTGGCCAGCACCATCGACAGCGATGTCTTCATCACCTCCCGATCGGCGTAGCCCACCAGCGCAACCGTTCGGGCTGCGTCGATGGCCTCAGTGCTGGAGACATCGGCACCGGCCGAGCGCAAGGCCCGGATGAACCGTGTCAGCGCACGTTCCATTTACGCTGCCGCGCCGGGTCCGGTGATGGCTGCATGGGTCAGCGAATCGAGTTTTCCGTCGAGCGAGATGACGTCGGTCTGGCGCTTGAGCAGGACGCTGAGCGTCGAGCGAACCAGCGCAGGGTCGAGTGCCTCGGCATGCATCAGCAGCAGGGTACGAGCCCAGTCGACGGTTTCACTGATCGACGGCAGCTTGCGGATGTCCTGCTCGCGCAGCGATTGAACGAAGTCGACCATTTGCTTGAGAAGGGACTGCGCAATATCCGGGACGCGTGCCCGTACGATCTGCTGTTCGCGGTCGGCATCGGGGAAACCCACATGCAGATGCAGACAACGGCGCTTGAGCGCGTCGCCCAGTTCGCGAGTGTTGTTGGAGGTGAGGATCACCAGCGGAGGGGTTTGGGCCTGGATGGTGCCGATCTCGGGGATGGTGACCTGGTAGTCGGCAAGGACTTCGAGCAAAAGGGCTTCGAAAGCCTCATCAGACTTATCGATTTCGTCGATCAGCAGAACCGAGCCACCGTCCTGCTCCATGGCTTTGAGGACCGGGCGCGGGGCAAGAAATTCGCGCGAGAAAAAGAGGTCACGAAAGCCCGAGAGTTTGGCCAGCGAGGCCTCGATCGAGTCGGCATCGCCGATGAGATGGTTGATCTTGTCTTTCAGAACCTGGGTGTAGAGCAGCTGTTTGCCGTATTGCCACTCATACAGCGCTTTGCTCTCATCGAGCCCTTCGTAACACTGCAGCCGCAGCAGCGGATAGCTCAAGGCCCTGGAAATGCAGACCGCCATATCGGTCTTTCCAACGCCTGCCGGACCTTCGACCAGCACCGGCTTTCGAAGATGGTGAGCAAGGTAAAGCGCAGTGGAGATCGACGGGGTCGAGATATAGCCTGCAGAGGCGAGCGCGGCGGTCACAGCATCGATCGATGCGAAGCCCAGTTGATCGGAAGCCAAGACAGAGGAGGGAAGTCGCGACGATGAGGTCATCTGGAATCGGCGACAGCGGTCGCGCAGAAAGGGAACGAGGACGAGTTTAACGCAGCCGTTCGGCATGCCTGTGCAGGCGTTTCAGTTCTGCGATGCTGTGCGACACCACGCGACCCAGATCGGTCGCGGGTGGTGATGTGCGCGGTCGTTCGATACGCCGGCTGAGTGCTACATGAGCGCGTCCAGCGCGCTGGCGAAGGCTCTTGCGACAGGCTCCAGAATGGCCGCGCTGGTGGTCTGCGGGCCGTCTGTCGGCGTGTGAAAAAAGCGATGTGACCCGGCCATCCCGAAGAAATCGCGATAACCGGCCGCTTTGACATCGCGCAGTTCGCCGATCGCTTCCTTGTCTGCGATGAATCGCACGGCATCGATTTGCCGGAATTGCTCGCTGATCGTCGTCTGCATCGAGGGGCTCATCACCAGACGTCGCGAAGCACTATCGACCGAACCGTCGGTGTGCCAGCCCTCGCCGTCCTGCGTCCAATGGTGGCAGGCGTTCGAGGCGCCAAGGTGAATCCATGCCTTGACCGCAGACGGCGCCGGTGCGCCATCGCGCAGGAAGGTCTCCATGCCGCCGTGTCCGATTTCGTGTCCTGCAGTGGCAACGAACACGAGATTGGTATCGCACTGCCGACCCGCGGCATGGCGCGCCAGTGCCAGAAAGCTGGCGATGCCGGGACCACGCTCGCCGGTGCTGTTGAACCAGCTGGTGACCGGTGTCGAGATGACGATCGTTTGCGATGCGCCGCGATCGAGGCGCCCAATCAGGTTGCGCCCGGGAACATCGCGCCGGTAGCGTCCGGCGATATCGACCGATATCACAGTGCCATCGTTCAGGGCCTTGGCGAGCTGCGGCTTGTGGCGTGCCGCGACCACGATCACCGGTACCGGCCAGGGGGCGTCGTCCTGATTGGCGTTGTAAGTGAAGATGTCGTTTGCCGGATTGTCGATGGTGAGGACGATGGCTACCGGATTGCGTCGGGCAGCCTGATGAATCGCCGTGCGGTGCGAATCATTGAGATAGGCGCTGCGATCGTGCGGAAGCGCAACCCAGATCAGTTTTCCTGCCGCATCGGCGTCGTTGCCAAGCTGTGCCGACAGGGCGAATGTTGCGCGGTCTTCCGGCAGCCACCAGTGTGGAAAGGCCTCGAGCGCAGCGTCTCCGATGCGCAATTGCGCATGGTCGAGTTCATATTGCCGGGGCATCGTCAGTGTCTGGGAGTTGACCTGATAACCGGCCGAAGCGAGTTCATGCTCAATCCATGCCATCGCCGCTTCGGCGCCGCTGCTGCCATAGCGATGGAGTCCAAAACCGGCGTAGCGCTCGATGTCGCGAAAAAGTGCTGTACCCGACAAGGGGTCTGACATGACGGTACTCCTCGAGATCGGTGGCGTCGCTCGGTGGCGTTGCTCGGTGGCGTTACATTGTCGGGTTTCGGCGACTTGATGAGAAGATCCCACTATTGCAGAGATCACCACAAGCCTTCGGGAGACCGTCATGAATACCTATGAAGCCGTTGCCAGCCGGCGTTCGATCCGCGCCTTTCTCGACAAGCCGGTGGACGCAGAGGTGATTCGCCGCGTGCTGACCGCGGCGTCGCGATCGGCCACTGGCGGCAATCTCCAGCCCTGGCATATCGACGTGGTGGCAGGCGAGCCGCTCATCAGGCTCAAGGACATCATGCGAACGCGGGTCATTCAGGCACCCGCCGGCGATCCGGTCAAGGACTACAGCATTTACCCGCCTGAACTGGTCGCGCCTTATCGCGACTATCGTTTCCAGGTTGGCGAAGACATGTATGCGCTGCTCGGCATTCCGCGCGAAGACAAGGCCGCGAGGCTTCAGTGGTTTGCGCGGAACTATCAGTTTTTCGGCGCGCCGCTTGCCCTTTTCTGCACAGTCGATCGGCGAATGGGTATGCCCCAATGGTCGGATCTGGGCATGTACCTGCAGACCGTGATGCTGCTGCTGCGCGAAGAGGGGCTCGACAGTTGCGCGCAGGAGTGCTGGGCTGTCTATCCGCAGACCGTCACGAACTTTCTCGGTACCCCCGCCGAGCGCATGCTCTTCACCGGCATGGCCATTGGCTTTCGGGATGACAGCCATCCGATCAATCAACTGGTCACACGACGCGCGCCGCTTGAGACTTTCGCCAGATTTCACGGGGTGTGAAGGGCGGTCAGCATTCGATTCGAGATCAGCATTCCAGCATCGACCTGAAGGAGACAACTCATGGATGTGAAGGGCAAGATTGCAGTCATCACCGGTGCGGCCAGCGGCATCGGGCGCGCCACGGCGCTCAAGTTTCATGCCGAGGGCGCGGCCGGCATCGTCGTGGCAGACATGAATGAAGCCGGCCTGCAGCCGGTGGCGCAGGCGGTCAACGGCCTGGCGGTGCGTTGCGATGTCAGTCGTGAGGCCGATATCCAGGCGCTGGTGGCGGCTGCCGAAGCCCGTTACGGGCGGGTCGACATCTTCTTTTCGAATGCCGGCATCGGCAACAGCAAAGGCGCCGAGCCTGATGACGAGATGTGGGACAAGATGTGGAAGATCCACCTGATGGCCCATGTCTGGGCGGCGCGCGCGCTGGTCGACAAGATGGTCGCTCGCGGCGAAGGCTACTTTCTCATCACGGCATCGGCGGCCGGTCTGCTCAACATCGTCGAGTCGGCAGCCTATGCAGTCACCAAGCATGCGGCGGTGGCGTTTGCCGAATGGCTCTCGATTGCCTACGGACGCAGCGGCTTGCATGTGTCCTGCCTTTGCCCGCAGGCAGTCCGAACCGGCATGGTGCCGGGCGATGGTGGGTCGGCGGGCGGTGACGGCATCCTGAGCGCAGAGGTCGTGGCCGATGAGATCGTGAAGGTGATGGCTGCCGAGACCTTTCTTGTCCTGCCTCACCCCGAGGTGCTCCAGTACATGCGCAAGAAAACCGATGACTACGATCGATGGCTGGGCGGTATGCAAAAGCTCTTCATGAAGTCGCAGTCAGACGCCGTCTGGAAGTAGACGTCGATCTGGGCGAGGCAGTGACCATCAACGCGAAGCCGACAGTCGAGACGCGGTCAGCGCCTGCGCCGGTCAGCTTTCGTCAGGCCTTTGTTTTCTGGCTCAAACTGGGCTTCATCAGCTTCGGCGGACCAGCGGGGCAAATCGCCATCATGCACAGCGAACTGGTCGAGCGCCGCCGCTGGATCAGCGAGCGGCGCTTTCTGCATGCGCTCAACTACTGCATGGTGTTGCCCGGGCCCGAGGCCCAGCAGCTGGCGACCTATATCGGCTGGCTGATGCATCGGACTGCAGGCGGTCTGGTCGCTGGCGGACTCTTTGTGCTGCCGTCGCTCTTCCTGCTGATCGGTCTGTCCTGGATCTATATTCGCTTCGGTGAACTGCCACTGGTGGCCGGCATCTTTTATGGCCTGAAACCTGCGGTGGTCGCGCTTGTCCTGCATGCGGCTTTTCGAATCGGTTCGCGTGCGCTACGAAATGGGGTGATGTGGGGCATTGCGATCGCGGCGTTTCTGGCGATCGCCATCGTCGATGCACCGTTTCCGCTTGTCTTGATGGTCGCCGCGCTGATCGGTTTGCTGGGTTCGCGCCTGGCACCTCGTTACTTTGCCGTTGGGGGCGGCCACAGCGATACCGGCAAGGATTACGGTGCGGCGCTGATCGACGACGACACGCCGATCGCCCCGCACGCCCGCTTTTCGCCTTTGCGTCTTGTGACGGTGATTGCCGTCGGCGTGCTGGTGTGGGGGCTTGCCATGGGCGCCCTGCTTGTCGCAAACGGTCTGCAGGGCACGCTTACGCAAATGGGGTGGTTCTTCACCAAGGCTGCTCTGCTGACCTTCGGTGGCGCTTATGCGGTTTTGCCCTATGTGTACCAGGGCGCGGTCGAGGGCTATCAGTGGTTGAGTGGCCCGCAGATGATCGACGGCCTCGCGCTCGGCGAAACGACGCCCGGGCCGCTGATTATCGTGGTGGCATTTGTCGGGTTCATTGGCGGCTGGAGCCGGGAGGTCCTGGGGCCGGAGATGCTGTTCCTTGGCGGCGCGATGGCTGCCTGCATCGTCGCCTTTTTCACGTTTCTGCCGTCTTTCGTTTTCATCTTTGCCGGCGGACCGCTGATCGAGGCGACGCACGGCAAGCTTGGTTTTACTGCGCCGCTGTCGGCCATTACCGCGGCCGTTGTCGGTGTCATCCTCAATCTCGCGTTGTACTTCGCACTGCATGTGCTGTGGCCGCAGGGAAGGGAAAATCATCTCGACCTGTTTGCAGCGGCGATCGCACTGATTGCCGCTGTGGCACTGTTTCGATTCAAAGTCGGCGTGATAACGCTGCTGGCAAGCTGCGGCAGCATCGGACTGTTGCTCAGGCTTTTCTGATGCGCAGAACCGCGCGGTCAAGCCCCATGATCGATTGATCGAGCACCTGTTGCAGGAGATTCGCCATGCTTTCCAGCCCCATGTCCTCATCCGGAGGACCGACTAGCGAGCAGTCGATGGTCGCCGCCGCGGCGGTGCCATTCGACGCGATTCTGATGGCGGCCGGTGCCGGATCGCGGCTCGGCCATCGACCGAAATGCCTGCTGCAGCTTGACGGCGTGCCGCTGATCCTGCGTCAGATCAGTGCGCTGAAAGCGGCAGGCGTCGATCATCTGGTGGTCGTGCTCGGCTTTTATGCTGATGAGATCGCGCCCTGGCTCGGCGGCACGGGCGTTCGGGTCGTTCAGAACCCCGACCCGGCTCAGGGGCAGATTTCATCGCAGCGTATCGGCTTGCAGCAGCTGCGCGGCAGATCGAATGCGGTCCTCATGGCCCTCGCTGATCAACCGATGATCGATTCGCCGGATCTGATCGATCTGATCGCAGGCTTTGCGGTGCGCCCGGCCGATTGCCTGCTGATGTTTCCCCGGGTGCAAGGCCAGCCTGGAAATCCGGTGATTTTTACTCCTGCAGTCCGTGATGCGGTGCTGTCAGCCGATCAGAGTATCGGGTGCAGGCAATGGCGACAGGCCAACCGTGCCTCGGCACTGCCCTTTGACAGTGACAACACCCACTACCTGATCGACATCGATACGCCGGAGGAGATCGAGTCATTTCGCCGAGCGACCGGTCGCAGCCTGTCCTGGCCGACCGACCGGAAAGAGGGCTGACGCGCGCCTAAGTTGCTGCGCGGACAAGCGCGGCACGGGCCTGCGCCTCAGCGGCCAGCGATGCGCTCAGCGGTGAGCGGCAAAGCCCTGCCTTGTCGTAATTCATATTTTCGTGAAGCTGCGACATGGCCGGAAAGGCGCTCAGCAGTTGGCGAAAGGTCTCATCGTGATCGACCGACTCCAGTTCTTTCACCAGATGCTGCACCACCGAGCGATATTGCTCTGCATGAATCGGCTTGTTGCTGTGCTCAAGCCGCTCCAGCAACTGCGCCAGAGTCAGCAGTACGGTGAGCCGCGGCGGTACTTCAATGCGAGTGATTGTGCTCATGGCATCCCTCTGAACCCCGCCATTCACGCTGGCGGACAGAACTGACCTTGGGCTGATTGCGGCAGCTTCAAGCGAAGCAGTTCCCGGGTAAACCCGGCGTACTGTCAGTCGAAGAGACCCTTCGCATTCCAGCCAAGCAGTTCGGCGAGGCGCAGTGCGACCCATTGCGACTCAGCCAGGGACAGGTTCACCTCGCCTCCCATCAGCCCCTGCTGCATGCGATGAAGCACATCCCACTCGGTGATGCTCAGCTTCCAGAGCGTTTCGTGCGCCGGGTCCATCAGCATCTGTGCCATGTCCTCGCACAGATCGTAGCGTTGCGCGATGAAAGCGCGCGACTCCCGGGGTTTGATGCGCCCGGGGTCGAGATACAGACGAATGAAGGACTCGGGAACCTCGATCTGGCTGTCGCTCATGCGGTGTCCTGGTGGTGCTGAGCGACGGCAGATGCCTTGCGGACTCAGGTTGAGGAAATGGTGCCGGATTGGGTCAATGCGTCGATCGCGGCTTGATCCAGGCCGAGTTCACGCAGCACTTCATGCGTGTGCTGGCCGAGCATCGGGGGAGGGCGGCGATAGGACACCGGAGTCTTCGACATGCGGATCGGACTGCCGATGCCAGGCGCCTCGCCACCCAGCGGATGGGGGATGCCGATACGCGTGCCCAGATGCTTCACTTGAGGATGCTCGAGCGCTTGCGCGTAGTTGTTGATCGGCCCGGCCGGCACGCCGACTTTCGTAAACAGCGTCTCCCAATGCTCGCGGGTCTGGGTACGCGTGACCGAGCCAAAGAGCTCGCCAAGTTCGTGACGATGCGCGATGCGTGAGGCGTTGTCCTTGAAGCGAGGATCGTCGCCCCACTCGGGATGCTCGAGCGCCTTGCACAGGGTCACGAACTGCTTCTGATTGGCGCTGGCAATGATCAGCAGCCCGTCGGAGCAGGGGTAGACGCCGTAGGGTGTGATGTTGGGAGCATGGTTGCCGGTGCGTCCCGGAATCGCGCCACCGACCATATGGTTCGACAACTGCCCCGAGCTGATCGCCATGACGGTCGACATCAGCGAGATATCGAGGTGCTGGCCTTCGCCGGTGACCGTGCGGTGATGCAGCGCGGCCAGGATGGCTACCGTGGCATACATGCCGGTGGACAGATCGACCAGCGGCACGCCCAGGCGCTGCGGGCCACCGCCTGGCAGATCGTCGCGCTCGCCGGTCACGCTCATCAGTCCGCCCATGCCCTGGAACAGATAGTCATAGCCGGGGCGCTCGGCCCATGGGCCGGTCTGGCCGAAGCCGGTCACCGAGCAGTAGATCAGGCGCGGGTTGAGTTTTCGCAGCGACGCGGCATCAAGCCCGTAGCGCGCCAGGTCGCCGACCTTGAAGTTTTCAATGCAGATGTCGGCGCTCATCGCGAGCTTGCGGATCACTTCCTGCCCATCGGGGCTGGCCAGATCAATCGCCACCGAACGCTTGTTGCGGTTGGCCGACATGAAATAGGCCGACTCCTTGGTCTGCTCGCCCTTGTCGTTCTTGAACCAGGGAGGACCCCATTGGCGCGATTCGTCGCCGATGTTGGGGCGCTCGATCTTGATGACGTCGGCGCCGAGGTCGCCGAGGGTCTGCACGCAAAAGGGGGCTGCCAGGACGCGAGACAGGTCGAGGACGCGAATCCCGTTCAGTGGGCCGGTATTTTCGGGAAGGGTGGCAGCGTTCAAGGTATCTCCTGTTTTGATGGTTATTCAATGACGTCGATCGAGTCGATGAGGATTGACCCGATGCGCGGTGACGGTATCTTATTCCACAGGATGACCGGGAAGACCTGGATGCCTTCGCGGGCCTCTTCGGTCGGCGCTTCGTCCGATGACGCTAGACTGCGGCGGTGGACAGAAGCGACATCGTCATCGTCACCCCTGCTCTGGCCGATGCCAACAACGGCAATTGGCAGACTGCGCATCGATGGGAGCGAATCCTGTCGCGAACTTACCGTGTCAGGCTTTGCCAGGCGTGGGAAGGCGGGCCCGAATCATTGCTGATCGCCATGCATGCACGCCGCTCGGCGGGCTCGGTGGCCGCCTGGAGATCGACGCATCCTGATCGGCCGATCCTGCTGGTTTTGACCGGAACCGATCTCTATCGGGATATCGCCAGAGATGACTCTGCGAAGCAGTCGATCCGGCTTGCCGATTCGCTGGTCGTCCTCAACGAACTCGGTGCGCAGCGTCTGGCGCCCCAGGACCGGGAAAAAACAAGCGTGATCCTGCAATCCAGTTCGCCACGCAAGGCGCTGCCGCACACCGATCGGCATCTACGCGCGCTCATGGTCGGTCATCTGCGCGCCGAAAAATCGCCGCAGACTTTTTTCAGCGCGGCGCGCCGCCTGGTCGATCGCGATGACATCCTGCTCGACCATATCGGTTCTGCGCTCGATCCCGCGTTCGGTGAGCAGGCGCAGGCGCTCATGCAGCAATGCCCGCAGTACCGCTGGCTCGGCCCCCTGCCGCATCAGGCCGTGCGACGGCGCATTCAGGCAGCCCATGTCCTGGTGCACCCGAGCCGCATGGAAGGCGGTGCCCATGTGGTGGTCGAGGCGGTGCGAAGCGGTACGCCTGTGCTGGCTTCTGGCATCGACGGCAACATCGGTCTGCTCGGCCCTGACTACACAGGCTATTTCCCGGTCGGCAACGATCTCGCGCTGGCCAGCCTGCTCGAATCAGCCCGCGACCTTCCCGGTATGCTCGCAGGCTTGAAAGCCGAGTGCGATGCCCGTGCGCCCTTGTTCGAGCCAGCGCGTGAGCGGGCCGCAGTGCAGAGCCTTGTCGCGTCCCTCATCAGGCGTCACTCATAAGGCCTCACCCGTCTGTCGATCAATGAAGGAGTCACCATGAATTCACCTGAAACGCTGACCGAGCCGCGCCTGACCTCGTTGTCGCATGGCGGCGGTTGCGGTTGCAAGATTGCCCCAGGCGTGCTGTCCGAGATCCTCAAGGGCACGGTGGCGATGCCCGTCCCGAAAGAACTGCTGGTCGGCATCGAGACCGCCGATGACGCAGCGGTCTATCAGCTCAATGACGAACAGGCACTGATCGCCACCACCGATTTTTTCATGCCGATCGTCGATGATCCGATCGAGTTCGGGCGCATCGCGGCAACCAATGCGATCAGCGACGTTTATGCGATGGGCGGGCGGCCGATCATGGCCCTGGCGCTGGTTGGCATGCCGATCAATGTGCTGTCAACGCAAACCATCGGCAAAATTTTGGAGGGCGGTGCATCGGTCTGTCGTGCTGCCGGCATTCCGATTGCAGGCGGTCACACCATCGATTCGGTCGAAGCCATTTATGGGCTGGTGGCGATCGGCCTGGTGCATCCGAAGCATGTCAAGCGAAATGCCGATGCCCGCCCGGGCGACGTGTTGATCCTGGGCAAGCCGATCGGCGTGGGTGTGATGTCGGCAGCGCTGAAAAAGGGCGAGCTTGGCGAGGCTGGTTATGCGCAGATGATCGCGACCACGACCAAGCTCAATACCCCGGGCCCCGATCTGGCGGCCTTGCCCGGGGTTCATGCCCTGACCGACATCACCGGTTTCGGTCTGGCCGGGCACACGCTTGAGCTGGCGCGTGGTGCCAGGTGCGAGGTCTCGATCGACTGGCAATCAGTGCCGCAACTCGACGGCGTGCGGGCGCTGGCCGCTCGTGGATTGATCACCGGTGCGTCCGAGCGAAACTGGGCCGGCTATGGCCACGATGTCTCGCTGCCGCAGGGGTTCGATCTCCTCGATCGGGCCTTGCTGACTGATCCGCAGACCAGTGGCGGTCTGCTGGTGTCGTGCGACCCTTCAGCAGTCGATGCGGTGATGGCGGTCTTCAGACGCCATGGCTTTGAGCAGGCGGCAGTGGTCGGATCGGTGAAGGCGGCGGCTGGATCGCCGCGACTTGTCGTGCTCTGATACGGCGACAGGCGACCATCACGCCCACATCATCAGGGAGACAAAAAATGAACATCATCACAACTGTCGCACCAACCGATATCGCAAGCGGCATCAGCCCCGGGTCAATGGTCCATGCCACATCGCTCACCGCACCCGTGGTGCCGGGTCGACGCGAATTTTTTACCTACCGCGATCTGATGGTTGCCGCCGCCACGGGTGGCAAGATTCGGGCGCAGGTCATGTCCTCGAGTCAAGGCCTGTCGCAGCCGACTGGCTGGCACTACCACGTCTGCGAGGCCCAGTTCATCTATGCGCTCAAGGGCTGGGTCGATCTCGAGTTTGAAGATGGCAAAACGATTCGGCTTCAGGCCGGTGAGTCGATGCTGATTCCCGGCGGCATGAAGCACAACGAGATCGCCACCTCGAGCGAATTCGAATTGCTTGAGGTGACGCTGCCCGGCGAAATGGGCACCGTGCCCTGCGACAAGCCGACGGGTATTGCTTGATTGCCTCGCTCGAATTCAAAGGTACCGACGGCGTCACCCCGGGACTGCTATCGAAAGAGCGAATCGTTGCCAGCAGCCAGTTCAATCGGTGGCTGGTCCCGCCAGCGGCGCTGGCGATTCATTTATGCATCGGCATGGCCTACGGGTTCTCTGTGTTCTGGCTGCCATTGTCAAAGGCTGTCGGCATCAAGGAGGCGGTCAAGTGCGGACCCGAGGTCGGCTTTTTCCAGATGCTGGTCGTCACCCATTGCGACTGGACAATCGCGACACTCGGCTGGATGTACACCCTGTTTTTTGTCTTTCTCGGATGTGCCGCGGCGGTCTGGGGTGGATGGCTAGAAAGGGAAGGGCCTCGAAAAGCAGGTGTCGTCAGTGCGGTGTGCTGGTGTGGTGGCATGCTCCTTTCGGCGCTTGGCGTATACCTGCATCAGTTCTGGCTGATGGTCCTCGGCTCGGGCGTTATCGGCGGGATCGGGCTTGGCCTGGGCTACATCAGCCCGGTCAGCACGTTGATCAAATGGTTTCCTGATCGCCGAGGCATGGCAACCGGCATGGCGATCATGGGCTTTGGCGGTGGCGCGATGATCGGATCGCCGCTGGCGGCCGACCTCATGAAGCGCTTTGCGACGGCTGACCAGGTGGGTGTCTGGCAGACCTTTGTGGTGATGGCGCTCGGCTACTTTGTTTTTATGATCGGCGGCGCGATGAGCTACCGCATACCGCCTTCGGGTTGGACGCCTTCGGGACGGTCTCGCTCGCACAAAAGCCCCCAGAGCGCGATGATCACCACTCGTCATGTGCACGTCAGAAATGTCTGGGCGATTCCGCAGTTCTGGCTGGTATGGATGGTCCTTTGCATGAATGTCAGCGCAGGCATCGGTGTGATCGGGATGGCTTCGCCGATGCTTCAGGAGGTATTCGGTGGCAGTTTGATCGGGGTATCCACGCGCTATGCCGATCTGGACAAGTCGCAACTGACCACGATCGCAGGCATTGCGGCCGGTTTTGCGGCCTTGCTGAGCCTGTTCAATATCGTCGGCCGCTTTTTCTGGGCAAGCCTGTCCGACAAGCTTGGACGCAAGAATACGTATGTGGTGTTCTTCGTGTTGGGTGGGATCCTCTACGCCAGCATCCCAATCAGCGCGGCAGCCGGAAATCAACTGCTTTTCGTAGCCGCGCTCTGCTTGATTCTGAGCATGTATGGGGGAGGGTTTGCCACAGTCCCGGCTTATCTGGCAGATCTGTTCGGCACGCAGATGGTGGGTGCCATCCATGGCCGATTGCTGACAGCCTGGGCAACTGCCGGTGTTCTCGGGCCGGTGGTGGTCAACTACATGCGCGAATACCAGCTGAGTCTGGGGCTACCGCGGGAGCAGGTCTACAACCAGACCATGTACATCTTGGTTGGCATGCTGACCATCGGTTTGATCTGCAATCTGATGATCCGCCCGGTTGCCGATAAATGGTTCATGTCCCAGGAAGAATTGGCCACTGAAAAGCGGCTCGCGCATGAAATCGGCTCTCAGTCCGAAGGCATTGCACCGCTTGTCGACGACGACGGGGTGAGGCCTCGTCCAGGCAATCCGCTCCTGCTTGTTGCCGCCTGGTTGGTGGTTGGCATTCCCCTGGGATGGGGGGTGTACAAGACCCTTATCAGCGCAGCCCGATTTTTCCAGTAGATCGACGCGGTGACCTCACCCGCGTTCATTTTCAGGTGCCTCCCATGATCAAGCTCACATTCTGTCTACGTCGAAAACCCGGGCTCACCTGGGATGAGTTCTCCACCTATTGGCGTGAGGTTCATGCCCCGTTGGTAAAAAGCCATGCCGAGGCACTTGGTGTCCGACGCTATGTCCAGTTGAGGACCATTCAGGACCGTCAGCAGATGGCCCGAATGCAAGCGCGAAACGGCGGCGCGCCCGAGCCCTTTGATGGTGTTGCCGAGCTCTGGTTTGATGATCAACCGGTGCCGCGCTCCGCCGAAGGCAAGGCGGGTGCGATGGCACTGCTTGAAGACGAGCGCAGGTTCATTGATCTGGCGGCCTCGCCGATGTGGATGAGCCGCGAGTGGGAAGTTATTTCGATGCGCTAGCGGGGGCAGTGCGCGATCGGCTCCGTCAATGCGACAGCAGTTCTTCGACTCGGTTCGCCGGATTCATGGATGATCGTCCAAGGATATCCCCCACGAACTCTGGGGGGAAAGTCGTCGTCATCTGCGACTCCTGTACGCTGACTCCGCATCCGTGGCGGGAGCGGAATCGCTTCGGGTAATATCGGGTTACCTGGCCCGGTCCAAATAAGAAAGACATAGGAGACACTGAATGAAGTTCAATGCTTGGTGTGCGTCGGCGCTCGCCACGACAGTACTTGCTGCATTCGTCCACACCCCTTCTCTGGCCCAAGAGAACTGGAAGATGGTTTCTGCAGCCCAACCCGGTTCGCCCCTGATCACGTTCGTCGACGAAACCGTCGCCAACATCAACGCTGGTTCAAAGGGGACGATCAAAGCTGAACGTCTGTTTATTGGCAGCGAGCAGGAAATCGCGCAACAGATCGTTCGCGGACGGGTCGAGATGGCGGGTATTTCCATGGCCGGGATCGCCCCGCTGATTCCCGAGGCGGGTCTGATGACCACGCCCTACCTCTGGTCCAGCGATGCAGAACGTGACTTCGTGACAGACAATTACGCTTTTCCGGTGCTGCGCAAGATCTACGAAGCGAAGGGTCTGATCCTGCTGGCCATCAGTGAAGTCGGCTGGAACGACACCGTCTGCAAAAAGGCCTGTCTGACCCCTGCTGACGTAAAAGGCATGAAAGTCAGGGTTGGTCCGGCTGCTTCGTCCAAGATCTATTGGACATCCTTGGGCGTCAATGGCGTACAGATGCCGCTGTCGGAGCTCTTTCCGGCACTTCAAAGTGGTCTGGTCGAAGCCGCCGACCTGCCCTTTCCCTACTACGTGACCACACCGGCCGCACAAAGCGCGCCGCACTACGTCATGACCCGCCACCTGCACCATCCTTCGGGTTTCATCATCAACAAGCGCATCTGGGACGGACTGAGCCCCGAGATGAAGAAGGTTGTGCAGTCCGCCTCGCCTGATACCCCGCGTATGCGTCGTGAGGTCGATGAGAGCGTCAAACCCAAAATGGCCGAGTTCAAGCAAAAAGGTGGATTTATCCACGAACTGACCCCCGCTCAGCGCAGCGAGTGGTCCAAGCTCGTACTGCCGAACCAGGAACAGATGGTCAAGGAATCCGGAGGCTCGTCGCAAGAACTCTGGGATGCGATCCAGCGGGGCAAGAAGGAATTCGCAGCCCGCGGCGGCAAGTAAGCAGGTTGGAACATCGGCCAGGTCACCCAAGGGTTGCCCGGCTTTATTGCGTGCGTGTTGAGCCAACTGGGCGACCCGCCGCTGCCTGCCTGATCAATCGCTGTCAGGCACCCGCAGGCCTGCGATGGCCTGCAACTCGCCTGTTTCAATGAATTTCGGCCACGGTGCCAGGAATAGGGTAAGGAATGCTCGATGGACCTGATGCGTCGATTGCTTAAAGTTCTGCTCTGGATCGAATTGGCGGTGTGCGCCATTGCGTTGGCCGCTGGCTCAGGGGCGCTGGTTGCTGACGTGATCGCGCGTGAGTTTTTCGGCAACGGCATTTTCGGCGCTCAGCGCTTTGCGGTATGGGCCACTGCGATCGCGGGACTGGTCGGGTTTGCCCTTGTGACCGCCGAGCGAGGGCATCTGCGTCCGCAGTTCATGGACAAGTGGGTGCCGGCGTCCTGGGAGCCCCACATGGAGCGGGTTTCCGACGCTGTGGCTGCGCTGATTTGTATCGCGCTGGGGTTTTATGCAGTCCAGTTCGTTCAAAGTTCCTACGCGCTCGGAGAACGCGGCATGGCGATTCCCATCAAGGTGTGGCCGATCCAGCTCATTCTTCCCTGGATGTTTTTTTCTTCAGCGATACGACACCTGGTGTTTATGGCCTATCCGGCCCTGCGTCCGGAGCCTAAAGGGGAGATGCACTGATGGAATGGCTCGGACTGCTCGCTCTGATTGTGCTGCTTTTGCTGCTGCGTCAGAGTCTGGTTCTGGTGTTGGCGGTCGCTACCGCCTACATCCATATGTTCATCGCGAAAAGCAAGATCGAATACCTGATCCAGGACTTCTGGTTCACCGTCGATCGCGAAGTGTTGCTCTCGATTCCTCTCTTCATGCTGGCCGGCAACATCATGTCGAAGGGGTCGATCGCCAAGCGATTGATCGGGATCATGGCAACCTTGACCAGCCCCATCCCCGGAGGTCTTGGCATTGCCTGCGTGCTGTCGTGTGCGGCCTTCGCGGCGATCAATGGCTCGTCGATTGTCACCATGCTCGCCATCGGCAGCATCATGTACCCTGCACTGGTCGCAAGTGGCTACAGCAAGCAGTTTGCTCTTGGGTCGGTGGCATCCGCCGGCACACTCGGCATCATCATCCCGCCCTCGATTCCATTGATCCTCTACGGCATCATGACCGAGCGCAATATTGCCCACCTCTTCGTGGCAGGCATCGGCCCGGGTTTGCTTCTGACCCTGTTCTTTTCAGCCTATGCGCTGTATGTCAACCGTCATCTGCCCCGAGGGCAACTCACCCTGGCAGGGGCACTGAAATCCTTTTTTGGCGGCATTTTTGCGCTCTTGCTGCCCTTTATTCTCATCGGTGGCATTTATTTCGGGTGGTTCAGTCCAACAGAAGCCGGTGCGATGGGCCTGGCCTATGCGCTGCTGATCGAATTCCTGGTGCACGAGAAGGACGGTGCAAGCCCAGCGCCGCCTCAGGCAAGTGCCATGCAGAAGGTCAAACACTACTTCGCGACCCGCGAGATGGGGTTCAAGGACTTCTATGAAGTGGTCATCGAGACGGTCAAGCTGCTGGCAACCCTGATTCCGCTGCTGTGCATCGCGGGCAGCCTCAATACCATTCTCGATCACTCCGGTGCGCCCAAGCAGATGGTTCAGGCGCTGGTAGGAACCGTCGAGAACCGCTGGGTGCTGATGTTCATGATCAATGTGCTGCTGTTGATTGTGGGGTGCCTGATGGACGTGGGATCAGCGATTCTGATCCTCGCTCCGCTGCTGGAGCCGCTTGCCGTGGCCAAGGGGTTCGACCCGATCCACTTCGGGATCATCATGATTGCCAACCTTGAAATTGGCTATCTGACCCCGCCGGTTGGTTTGAACCTGATTGTGGCCATGGCCGCTTTCAAGGAATCTTTCGTGACGATCACCAAGGCCTGTATACCTTTTGTGATCATCATGCTGTTTTGGTTGACGATAATCGTTATCGCTCCGTCGCTGTCGCTATACCTGGTCGGAAAGTGACCCAAGCACGCACGCCCCCTGCGCAATAAGCGGTGGGGGCGTGCGTCGGTTCAAGCTGGCGCTGGGCGGGTTGTGAGTCGCCCGCAGGCTCGGTGATCGAGCTGACAGTATCTGCTGACCTTCTACGTCGAAAACCCGGGCTCACCTGGGAGGAGTTCCTCACCTACTGGCGTGAGGTTCATGCCCCGTTGGTCAAAAGCCATGCCAAGGCGCATGGTGGAAGGCGCTATGTGCAGTTGAGGACCCTCCAGGATCGCGAACAGATGGCCCGCATGCAGGCGCGAAACGGCGGCGCGCCCGAGCCCTTCGATGGCGTTGCCGAACTCTGGTTTGATGATCAGCCGAGCTTCGTGAACTTCAGCAGTTGCTGCGCCGACTCAGCGCCCGAGATCGGTAATCCGCTGCCATCGATCAGACCGATCTGCTTGAGGATCGAAGCCTGATCCCAGTAAATGTGTTCATAAGCGACCTTGTCTTCTTCAAATCCGACGATGACCACGAAGATCACCGACACCGGCTTTCCGGTCGGTGCAACGCCCGGCAGGATGTGAGTCATCTTCTGGGTGTGGGTGAACGAAATGACCAACTCGTCAACCAGTCGGTTTTCGCCATGCGTGCGGGAGATGGACTTGAATGTCACATCCGGCGGGAAGAACTGGCCGATGAGGTCAGTGGCATAAAACTGCCGCACGGCTTCCTGACCTTCACCACCGCGCAGGGAAGGGCCGTTGAGGATATGCGGGTTGGCCGACATCGTGGCCATCGTCTTGTCGAGATCACTCGACAACTCGGCGTCCATATGCTGGCCAAACAGCGCGTCCATCTGCTCGGGGGTGCTTGTCATTGTCATGGTCATGGTTTGGTTTCGTCAGTTGGATGGATTGCTTGGTTGGGCGTGTTGCTTAGTTGCGTATGGTGCTTAGTCGGGTGAGGCGAATACGCCGCCATATTGCTTGCGCAGATCCGCTTTCTGCACCTTGCCGGTACCGCCAACAGGCAGCGCATCAAGAAAGACGACGTCATCGGGTACCCACCACTTTGCGACCCGTTCGGCGAGGAAGCTGAGGATCTCGTCCTTGCTCACCTCCTGTCCGGGCTTTCTGACGATAAACAGCAGCGGGCGCTCATCCCACTTGGGGTGCTTGACACCGATTACTGCTGCCATCTGCACGCCGGGGTGGCCCACTGCCGCGTTTTCCAGGTCAATCGAGCTGATCCACTCGCCACCGGTCTTGATCACGTCCTTCGTGCGGTCGCGAATTTGCATCACCCCATCAGGTGCAATCACCGCGATGTCGCCGGTGGGAAACCAGCCATCGACCAGCGGCGATGTGTCGCCCTTGAAATAGCGCTCGAGAATCCACTGCCCGCGCACCATCAGTTCGCCCTGCGAGGTGCCGTCGCGTGGCAGGGTGGCGCCGCTGTCGTCCACCACCTTGATCTCGATGCCAAAGACGCTTTTTCCCTGTTTGGCAATGAGCGCGTGACGCTGCTCGGGCGTCCACTCGGCCTGCTGCTGCGCAGTAATCACGCCCATCGTGGCAACGGCCGTGGTCTCGGTCATTCCCCAGCCATGGCGAACGTCGACGTCGTATTGATCGTTGAATTTCGCGATCAGGGCAAGCGGCATGGCTGAGCCACCGGTGGCGGTGCGCCGCATCGTCGAAAATTTCAGGCCGTGCTGGTCGAGGTGGGCGATCAAGCCCTGCCAGATGGTGGGCACGCCGGCGCTGACGGTCACCTTTTCGGCTTCCATCAGCTCGTAAAGCGACGGGCCATCGAGCTTGGGGCCGGGCAACACCAGTTTGGCGCCGGCAATCAGCGTGGCATAAGGCAGGCACCAGGCATTGATATGAAACATTGGCACGACCGGCAGGATGGCCTCTTGCGGAGACAGGCCAAGTGCGCCCGGGATACAGATGGTGATTGCATTGAGGACGATGGCCCTGTGCGAATAGAGCGCGCCCTTGGGGTTGCCGGTGGTGCCGGAGGTGTAGCACAGCGCTGCAGCGGTGCGCTCATCAAAACTCGGCCAGTCGAAAACATCGCTAGCGGGTGCGATCAGGTCCTCGTAGTTGAGGACCTTCGCGACGCCCTCGATGGCGGGAGTATTGGCCGCATCGGCCAGGCACACCCAGTGGCGTACTTTGGGGCAGTGCGAGGCAATGCCCTTGATGATCGGCGCAAAGCTTGCGTCGAAGATGACTGCTTCGTCTTCGGCGTGGTTGATGATGTAGATGAGCTGCTGCGGGTGCAGGCGCGGATTGCAGGTGTGCATCACCATGCCGCTGCCCGATACCGCGTAATAGGCCTCAAGGTGGCGATGGTTGTTCCAGGCGATCGAGGCAAGCGCACTGCCGGGTTTGAGACCCAGGCCAGTCAGCGCATTCGCGAGCTTTTTTGCGCGTAGCGCGCATTCACGGGTCGTGTAGCGAAAGAGCGGGCCGTGGGTCTCACGCGAAACGATCTCGGCGTCGCCGTATTGTGCTGCCGCGTGTTCGATGATGCCGGAAAGCAGCAGCGGCATATCCATCATCAGGCCTGGTTGAAGCATGTTGCGTGTTTCCTAGGGGTTGGGTGGTGGCCGCACGCGCGGCGGTGACGCATCCTATCAACAGTCGCTATGGATCTGCGTGATGTCGTCTTGAGAGTCAGGCTTCCGCCCGTCATCGGTAGCGCAGCATTTCGCAGCGCAGTAGACCGGGCGATTCACGCTGACAGGGGCTTCGGACCAGCCGAGCAGGACTCGGCATCGGAGCCTGCCGATCGCCGGGGTCAGTTCACAGCGGCGGGAAACCAGAGAATGTAAAAAGCAGCGCGCCTGAACGGCTCAACTCAGAGAGCGCCAATCAGGTCGCCCGACGCCGCCGGCGGTGCGATCAAAAGCTCGCCCACCAGGCTGGCGCCGGGCGGTGCAGGCAATCAGTTGACCGGCGCCTCGACAACATGAGTCGAGTTGACTTTGCCGTCGGCATTGAAGTCGACCTCGAAGACTTTGGTGTCACTGCCCACCACGCCATAGGTCCATGTGCGACCCGGCTCAGTTCGGTATTTCAGGTTGTGAGCCGGGCGTCCGAGGGCGGCACGAACTTCATCGCGGGTCATGCCGACGCGGATGCTTTTTTCCTGCGCAGGCGTGACGACATAACCACTGGCCGCTTGCGCGGCAGCGGCTGCGAGCAGGGCGCCGACGGCGAGGAGGGTACGAAATCTGCCGGGTCTGAAGGCGGTATTCATAGTGCTGTTCTCCGATCGATTGAGGGTTTCCGGGGTTTCATCAGCATAAAAGCTGCTCGCCTGGCCTCATTGAGTACGCTCAGCCGCCTTGCTCGCTCAGCCGCCACGATTGAACCGATCGCCAAAAAAAGGAAAAGCCCCACGGGCTTTCGCGCGCAGGGCCTTGAATTGACTGGCTCCCCGACCTGGACTCGAACCAGGGACCTGCGGATTAACAGTCCGTCGCTCTACCGACTGAGCTATCAGGGAACAGCCTGCGAGTATATCGCAACTGTTATTCGATGCCAGTCAGCCGCAGTCCGTCCCGGCGGACTGGCGGTGGGCACGGTAGGATCCGCGGTTGCAGACACAACATGCGGGAGACGCAATGGCATCGCACAACAAAGTGGCCCTGATTACCGGGGCTGGTACAGGGATCGGGCGCGCAGCGGTGCTGGCGCTGCTGGGAGACGGCTATCGGGTGGTCCTGGCGGGTCGGCGCATCGATGCGCTTGAGCAGGTCATCGCCGAGTCGGGTGTCGCCGCGGGGCAGGCACTTGCCGTGGCGACCGACGTCGCCAACCCCGATTCGGTTGCTGCACTTTTCGAGCGCACCGCTGCGACCTTTGGCCGGCTGGACGTGCTCTTCAACAACGCAGGCGTTGGTGCTCCGCCGATCAACCTCGAAGATCTGACGCTGGCTCAATGGAAGGCTGCCGTCGACACCAATCTGACGGGTGCCTTCCTTTGCACTCAGCATGCCTTCCGGATCATGAAGGATCAGACGCCGCGGGGCGGGAGAATCATCAACAACGGGTCGATCTCGGCGCATGTGCCGCGCCCAAATTCAGCCCCTTACACCTCGACCAAGCATGCAATTACCGGCCTGACCCGATCGACCTCGCTCGATGGCCGCAAGTACGACATCGCCTGCGGCCAGATCGATATCGGCAATGCCGCCACCCCGATGACGGCGCGCATGGCGACCGGCGTGCCGCAGCCCGACGGCTCGGTTCGGGCCGAAGCCACGATGGACGTCGCCCATGTCGGCGAGACGATTCGATACATGGCCGGATTGCCGCTGGATGCCAATGTCCAGTTCATCACGATCATGGCGACCAAGATGCCCTTCATCGGCAGAGGCTGAGTAGCCCCCGCCGGGTCGCGCCGACAGGCCAGATTGAACCGTCAGTCGGCGATGACCGCAGCGATCGCATCCGCGATCGCATCGATGTTGCGGCTGTTGACCGAGGCCAGACAGATCCGGCCGGTCGAGATCGCATAGATGCCGAAGTCGTCACGCAGACGATCGACCTGCTGGGGTGTCAGGCCGGAGTAAGAGAACATTCCCCGCTGCCGGGTCACGAAGCTGAAGTCACGCTTGACGCCGCGCTTGGCCAGGCGTTCGACCAGCCCGGTGCGCATCGCACGGATCCGGTCGCGCATGACCGCAAGTTCGGCTTCCCATTGGTCCCGCAGCGCTGGGGTCGTCAGGATTGCCGCGACCACCGAGCCGCCATGCGTTGGCGGATTCGAGTAGTTGGTGCGAACCACTCGCTTGAGCTGGCTCAGGATTCGGGCGGCTTCGTCCTTGTCCTGGGCGACGACCGACAGGGCGCCCACGCGCTCGCCGTAAAGCGAGAAAGACTTCGAGAATGAGCTCGACACGAGAAAATCGATTCCGGATTTTGCAAACTGACGAACGACTGCCGCGTCAGCCTCAATGCCGTCACCAAACCCCTGATAGGCGATATCGAGGAAGGGCACCAGCTTGCCAGCCACACAGGCCTCGATGACCTGTTCCCACCGGTCGGCCGACAGGTCGACGCCGGTCGGGTTGTGGCAGCAGGCGTGCAGCACGACGACCGACGCTGCCGGCAGGCTGCGCAAGCTCGCCAGCATCTCGTCGAAGCGAACACCGTGCGAATCGGCGTCGTAGTAGGGATAGTTGTTGACGGTAAAGCCGGCGCTCTCGAAAAGGGCGCGGTGGTTTTCCCAGCTCGGATCGCTGATCCATACCTGCGCTTCAGGGACGAATCGGCGCAACAGGTCCGCACCAACCTTGAGCGCGCCCGTCCCGCCAAGCGCCTGGACAGTGGCTACCCGCTGGTCTTTGATCAGCGGCGAATCGCTGCCGAACAGCAGCGACTGAACCGCCAGGTTGTACTTCGCGATGCCATCGATCGGGAGGTAGCCGCGTGCCAGGCTGGATGCGTGAAGCTGGGCTTCTGCCTGCTTGACGGCAGCAAGCAAGGGAATCTTTCCGGCGTCGTCGCTGTAGACACCCATCCCCAGATTAACCTTGTTCGGACGCGGGTCTGCCGCGAAGGCCTCGTTCAGCCCGAGGATTGGGTCCCGGCCGGCCATGGGAAGTGAAGTAAACGGTGAGAAACTCATCGTAACAGTATGTAATTTAAAGTTATTTGCTCATTAGGCTGAGCATTGACGGAAAATTAATTGCCTAAAAAACAGGCAGGATACTGGCTTTTCCGGAGCGCTCAGGCGATAATCTTCAGATGGAACACGACAGATTTGTTGCAGCGCAAAGTCTAGCATGTGGCGAGTTCCGCCGACCCCAGTGAGCAGCGTGCAAGCGACCCCCGAACTCCTTTGCCATCCCGGCAGTCTTTTCCAGTTGCATCAGCCGTTTGAGCCGGCCGGTGATCAACCGCAGGCAATCGCGAGCCTGGTTGAAGGTATTGACGACGGCCTGGCATTCCAGACGCTCCTGGGCGTGACCGGGTCGGGCAAGACTTACACGATGGCCAATGTCATCGCCAGAACCGGGCGCCCTGCGCTGGTGCTGGCCCCGAACAAGACACTTGCCGCGCAACTCTACGCCGAGATGCGCGAGTTCTTTCCGAACAATGCTGTCGAGTATTTCGTCTCCTATTACGACTACTACCAACCCGAAGCCTACGTGCCCTCCCGCGACCTCTATATCGAGAAGGACTCGTCGGTGAATGAGCACATCGAGCAGATGCGCCTGTCAGCGACCAAGTCGCTGATGGAGCGTCGCGATGTCGTAATCGTCGGCACCGTTTCCTGCATCTACGGCATCGGCAACCCGTCCGACTATCACGCCATGGTCATGACCTTGCGTGTGCACGACAAGCTGTCGCAGCGTGATGTGCTCCAGCGCCTGGTCACGATGCAGTACAAGCGCAACGAGACCGATTTTGCACGCGGCACCTTCCGGGTCCGGGGCGACACCATTGATGTCTTTCCAGCCGAGCACGCCGAGCTCGCTGTGCGCATCGAGCTTTTCGATGATCAGGTCGAGTCGATCCAGCTCTTTGATCCGCTCACCGGACGTGTCCGCCAAAAAATTCCGCGCTTTACTGTCTATCCTTCATCGCACTACGTGACGCCACGGGCCACCGTCTTGCGTGCGGTCGAGTCGATCAAGATCGAATTGTCTGCCCGCCTCGACGAGTTGCGCTCCGGCGGCAAGCTGGTCGAGGCCCAGCGACTCGAGCAACGCACCCGCTTCGACCTCGAAATGCTCTCCGAGCTGGGGTTTTGCAAAGGCATCGAGAACTACACGCGGCATCTGTCAGGGGCCGCCCCGGGTGAGCCTCCGCCGACGCTGGTTGACTATCTGCCCTCAGACGCGCTGATCATCCTCGACGAGTCGCATGTGACCATCGGGCAACTCGGCGGCATGTATCGAGGCGACCGTGCGCGCAAGGAAACCCTGGTCGACTTCGGGTTTCGGCTGCCATCTGCCCTCGACAACCGTCCTTTGAAGTTTGAGGAGTTCGAACGCAAGTTGCGCCAGTGCATTTTTGTCTCGGCGACACCTGCCGCCTATGAAGCCGACCACAGCGGGCAGACGGTCGAGCAGCTGGTGCGTCCCACCGGGCTGATCGACCCTGCGGTCACGGTCAGGCCGGCAACAACGCAAGTCGACGATGTGCTTTCCGAGATCCACCTTCGGGTGGCGAGCCGCGAACGCGTTCTGGTGACCACGCTCACCAAGCGGATGGCCGAGGACCTGACCGACTATTTGTCCGAGCACGGCGTCAAGGTTCGTTATCTGCACTCCGACATCGATACCGTCGAGCGGGTCGAGATCATTCGTGATCTTCGGCTCGGCGTGTTCGATGTCCTTGTCGGGATCAACCTGCTGCGCGAAGGTCTTGATATTCCCGAGGTCTCGCTGGTGGCAATTCTCGATGCCGACAAGGAAGGTTTCCTGCGCTCGCAACGCAGTCTGATTCAGACCATCGGTCGAGCGGCCCGCAACCTCAACGGCACAGCGATCCTTTATGCCGATCGCGTCACTGATTCGATGAAACAGGCCATCGATGAAACCGATCGGCGTCGAGTGCGGCAGGTCAGTTTCAATACCGAGCACGGCATTGTTCCCAAGGGCGTGATCAAGCAGGTCAGGGAAATGATCGACGGTGTTTATGACCCGTCTCACGAAAAGAAGGAATTGCAGGCCGCCGAGGATCGTGCTCAGTACGAGTCTCTTGGCGAGAAGGGCGCTGCGCGCGAGCTCAAGCGTCTGGAAAAACTCATGCTCGAACATGCCCGCAATCTCGAATTCGAGAAGGCGGCACAAGCCCGGGATCAGCTCACACGGCTCAAGGAGCGCGTGTTCGGTTCGGGCGGCAGTGACAACGTGGTTCCCTTTCAAGGCGGCAAGGCGGCCTGAAGCGGGTCAACCGACCATCAACTTTTTATTGATTCAAGCACGGAAGAAGATATGGCAAAGCGAGAACCCCTTTCGATGGCAATGAACACCCGTGTGCTGTTCGTGTGCATGGGCAATATCTGTCGCTCGGCGATGGCCGAGGGTGTCTTCAGGCACCTGGTTCGTCAGGCCGGGCTCGAAGACGTCGTCAAGGTCTCTTCGGCAGGCACTCATGCTTTTCATGTCGGAGAGGCGCCTGATCGCCGCGCTCAGACGACGGCTGCCAAGCGTGGCTTTGATATCTCCGATATGCGCGCACGCCGGGTCAGTGAGAAAGACTTCGATGCCTTTGATCTGATTCTTGCCATGGACTGGGACAATCTTGGGCTGCTGCAGCAGATGGCCCCCAAGAAGGATCATCACAAGATTCAGTTGCTGATGCGTTTTGCGACCGAGCATGAGTCGGCAACGATTGCTGACCCCTATTACGGCGCTCAGCAGGGTTTTGATCAGGCACTCGATCTGATCGAAGACGCTTGCGCTGGTCTGCTCGACGTTGCGCGTCGCCGTGCCACGCAGGTGGCAGCTGCCTGAGTTCGGCATGGATTGAGGTCGTTCGAGGTGCATCGGTCCGCATGGCCCCATTTGCTGTGCGGATACTCGACAAAAAGAGTCGGCTTTAGGTATTCTCGACTGTCTTACTCGGGTTTACAGGAGCCGACTCCATGCGATTGACGACGAAAGGCCGTTTCGCTGTGACTGCCATGATTGACTTGGCCATGCGCCAGCAAAGTGGCCCGGTGACGCTTGCCAGCATCAGCCAACGCCAGAGAATTTCACTTTCCTACCTTGAACAGTTGTTCGGGAAACTGCGCCGACATACCTTGGTCGAAAGCACGCGCGGTCCGGGTGGCGGTTACACCCTGGGCCGTCCGATGGCCGAGATATCGGTCGCGGCGATCATCTTTGCTGTCGATGAGCCGCTCGATGCCACCAGTTGCGGCGGCAAGGAAAACTGTTTCGAAGATGGTCCGTGCATGACCCATGAACTCTGGACCAGCCTGAACCAGAAAATGATCGAGTTTCTGCAGGGTGTCTCCCTGCGCGAACTCGTCGACAAGCAGTTGCTGCGCGAGTCGCCGTCGGCACCGAGACAGGTCTCGGTGCTCAGAGAGCATCGAGCAGCGCTTGAATTTCCGACCTCCACCTTGCAACCGATCGACTTCGACGGCTCGCGCCGGACGTCGGTTTCCTGACAAAGCCTCACAACTCAAGGAGCGGGCGATGCAATTGCCGGTTTATCTCGATTACTCTGCGACCACGCCTGTTGACCAGCGCGTTGTCGATGTCATGGTTCCCTGGCTGACCCAGCGTTTCGGCAACCCGGCATCGCGTAGCCACTCCTACGGCTGGGATGCAGAGAAAGCTGTTGAAAATGCCCGGGAGGAAGTCGCCGCTCTGGTCAATTGCGATGTCCGTGAATTGGCCTGGACCTCGGGCGCGACCGAATCGATCAATCTGGCGCTCAAGGGCGCGGCCATGTTCTACAAGGAGCGCGGCCGGCATCTGATCACGGTCAAGACCGAGCACAAGGCAACACTCGACACCATGCGTGAGCTTGAGCGCGGCGGCTTCGAAGTGACTTACCTCGACGTGCGCGATGACGGGCTGATTGACCTCGACGTGTTCAAGGCAGCGCTGCGTCCGGATACGATTCTGGTGTCGGTCATGTATGTGAACAACGAGATCGGCGTGATTCAGGATATCCCGGCAATCGGCGAAATCTGTCGTGAGCGTGGCATTGTGTTTCATGTCGACAGTGCGCAGACCACCGGCAAGATCGAGATCGATCTGGCTAGTTTGAAGGTCGATCTGATGAGCTTCTCGGCTCACAAGACCTACGGCCCGAAAGGCGTGGGCGCGTTGTTCGTTCGACGCAAACCGCGGATTCGCATCGAAGCGCAGATCCACGGCGGCGGCCACGAGCGCGGCATGCGCTCGGGCACATTGCCGACCCATCAGATCGTCGGTATGGGCGAAGCGTTTCGGCTGGCGCGCGTCGAAATGGCGGCTGAAAACGAACGCGTGCGCATGCTGCGTGACCGGCTCTATCGCGGCGTTTGCGAGATGGAGGAGGTTTTCATCAACGGTGATATGACCCATCGCGTGCCCCACAACCTGAACATCAGTTTTAATTATGTTGAGGGCGAATCGCTGATCATGGCGGTCAAGGATCTCGCGGTGTCATCCGGATCAGCCTGTACCTCGGCGAGTCTGGAGCCCTCCTATGTCCTGCGTGCCCTGGGCCGCAGCGACGAACTGGCTCACAGCTCGATCCGTTTTTCAGTCGGGCGTTTCACCACCGAACAGGAGATCGACTTTGCGATCGCGCTGCTCAAGGACAAGGTCGGCAAGCTGCGCGACATGTCGCCGCTGTGGGAGATGGTCAAAGACGGGATCGATCTGAACTCCGTGAAATGGGCGGCCCACTGAGCCGGTCGTCAGCACCTTCATCGTTCATTATTTTTTGCAGAGAGGTTTGATATGGCATATAGCGACAAGGTCATCGACCATTACGAAAATCCGCGCAATGTTGGCGCGCTGGATAAGGCCGATCCGTCGGTCGGCACCGGCATGGTTGGCGCGCCCGCCTGTGGCGATGTCATGAAACTGCAGATCCGTGTGAACGACAAGGGCATCATCGAAGACGCACGATTCAAGACCTATGGCTGCGGCTCGGCGATTGCCTCTTCTTCGCTGGTGACCGAGTGGGTCAAGGGAAAGACACTCGATCAGGCGATGGCGATTCGCAATACCCAGATCGCCGAAGAACTCGCGCTGCCGCCGGTCAAGATCCACTGCTCGATCCTGGCAGAAGATGCCATCAAGGCAGCGATCGACGATTACCGCACCAAGCACGGCCAGGCGGCGGGCGCCGAGCCCAAGGCAGCCTGAGCGGCGCACAGGGAGGGCAGCACATGGCGATCACTCTGACAGAGGCGGCAGCAAAGCATGTCTCCCGATATCTCGAGCGGCGAGGCAAAGGCATCGGGCTGCGCCTGGGCGTCAAAATCACGGGCTGCTCGGGTCTGGCCTACAAACTTGAATATGCCGACGAGCCGCTGGTGGAAGACGTGAGCTTCGACAGCCATGGCGTGAAAGTGCTGGTGGATCCGCGCAGCCTGGTCTACATCGATGGCACCGAACTCGACTTCGTTCGCGAAGGACTGAACGAAGGGTTCAAGTTCAATAATCCTAACGTCAAGAGCGAGTGCGGCTGCGGAGAGTCCTTCAAGGTCTGAGCGTCGCAGTATGGATTTTCGCAGCAAGAGTCACTTCGAGTTCCTTGGGCTGGCCGAGTCCTATCGGCTGGATCCTGCTCAACTGCAGCAGGCATACCTGCGGCTGCAGGCCGCTGTGCACCCTGATCGCTTCGCAAGGGCAGGCGGTGCCGAGCATCGGATCGCGATGCAGCTGGCCACGCAGGCCAATGAAGCCAATCGCACGCTGGCCGATCCGACCCGCCGGGCTGCATATCTGTGCGAGCTGCACGGTGCGCCAATTCAGGCTGAAACCAATACATCGATGGCGCATACCTTTCTGGTCGAACAGATGGGCTGGCGCGAGTCGCTCGAAGAGGCACGCGAGACCAAAGACGGTGTCGCGCTCGCAGGGCTCGACCGCCTGCTGTGCGATCATCGCACCCGGCTGCACGAGGAAATCGCGCAAGCCATCGATCTTGATCATGATTACCCGCGTGCTGCCGATGCGGTGAGACGACTGATGTTCATCGACAAGTTCGGCGCCGAAGTGGCTGCGGCCCAGGACGCACTCGCCGCTTGAGGATTTCCGGATGGCCCTGCTGCAAATCTCAGAACCCGGCATGTCGCCCGAACCGCATCAGCGGCGGCTGGCGGTCGGTATCGATCTTGGAACAACGCATTCATTGGTCGCGGCGCTTCGGTCGGGCCTGGCTGAGGTCCTGCTCGATGCACAAGGCGCCCCCCTGTTGCCATCAGTTGTGCGCTATCGCGAGGCTGGCAAGATAGACGTCGGTCAGAGCGCACTCGATGGCGCGGCCGACGATCCGGTCAACACAATCGTTTCGGTCAAGCGCTTTATGGGCCGCGGGCTGGATGACGCGCATCGTCATCGTTCGCCCTACACCTTCATCGATTCGCCCGGCATGGTGAAGCTTGCGACCGTCGCGGGCGAACGCAGTCCGGTAGAGGTCTCGGCCGAAATCCTTCGCACACTGCGCCTTCGAGCCGAGGCGGCGCTTGGTGGTGAGCTGGTCGGAGCAGTGATCACGGTGCCGGCCTATTTTGATGATGCGCAGCGACAGGCCACCAAGGATGCGGCGCGGCTCGCCGGTCTGGACGTCTTGCGTCTGCTCAACGAGCCCACCGCTGCAGCGATCGCGTACGGCCTGGACCATGGATCTGAAGGTGTGTATGCGGTCTATGACCTGGGGGGCGGCACCTTCGATATTTCGATTCTGCGATTGACTCGAGGCGTGTTCGAGGTGATTGCGACCGGCGGCGATACCGCGCTGGGCGGTGATGATTTCGATCGGCGACTGGCCGACTGTTTCGTTCGTGACAATGCGCTGGATGAGCTTGCGCCTCAGGATCTGCGGCGAGTCCTGATGGCCGCGCGTCGTTGTAAAGAACAGTTGAGCATGCAGGGCGAGGCCCTGATTGAAGCTGACATCAGCGGTCGGGGTCGGCTTGTCACGTCGGTGACCGCCGGGCAGTTCCGCGCGATGACGGCAGATCTGCTCGATCGAACGCTCGATGCGGTGCGCCGCGCTTTGCGTGATTCGGGCATGTCGATCAATGAAGTGACCGGTGTGGTGCTGGTTGGTGGATCGACCCGTATGCCGCAGGTCGGTGAGGCGCTTGCACAGCTCTTCGGCAAAGCACCGCTGACCGATCTCGATCCGGATCAGGTGGTGGCGCTGGGTGCTGCGATGCAGGCCGACCTGCTCGCCGGCAATCTTTCCGGATCGGACCCCGACTGGCTGCTGCTCGATGTCATTCCCCTGTCGCTCGGACTCGAAACCATGGGCGGACTGGTCGAGCGGATCATTTCGCGCAATTCAACGATTCCGGTCGCCAGGGCTCAGGAATTCACGACCTTCAAGGAAGGTCAGACCGCAATGGCCTTGCATGTGGTGCAGGGTGAACGCGAACTCGTCTCGGACTGTCGCTCGCTGGCGCGCTTCGAGTTGCGCGGGATTCCGCCAATGGCTGCCGGCGCGGCGCGCATTCGCGTGATGTTTCAGGTTGATGCCGATGGCCTGCTGTCGGTCACCGCTCGCGAGCAGTCGCAGGGGATCGAAGCGTCGATTGAGGTCAAGCCCTCTTATGGCCTGTCAGACGATGACATTGCCCGCATGCTGAAAGACTCGTTTGGCAGCGCCGACAGCGACATGAGGGCGCGCGCGCTGCGAGAGCAGCAGGTCGATGCCGATCGTCTGCTTGAGGCCACACAAATTGCGCTCGAAGCCGATGCCGATCTGCTCGACGCTGCAGAGCTGGAAGACATCGGGGTCCAGATGCGCGCGCTCAAGCTCGCGGCAGGCGGCGACGATTCGGGTCAGATTGCGTCGGCGCTCGATGCGCTGTCGCGCAGCACCGATACCTTTGCTGCGCGGCGGATGGATCGGGCGGTGCGCCAGGCCCTGGCTGGTCGTCGCCTCGACGACATTGCATGAGCCTTCCCTCACTGCTGATACCGACGAGCATCATGACCACCATCACCGTCCTTCCCCATGACAGTCTGGCTCCGCAGGGTGCGCGTTTTGAAGCCAGCTCAAGCGCCAGCCTTTGTCAGCAGTTGCTCGACCACGGTATCGACATCGAACATGCCTGCGGCATGGTGGCGGCTTGCACCACGTGTCATGTGATCGTGCGCGAGGGATTCAATCGCTTGCCGATGTCGAGCGACGAAGAAGACGACATGCTCGACAAGGCCTGGGGCCTGACGGCCAATTCGCGGCTGTCATGTCAGATCAACCCGGTCGAGGTCGACCTGACCATCGAACTGCCCCGCTACACCATCAATCACGCAAGGGAGTAGTGCGATGAAATGGACCGACACGCTGGATATCGCGATTGCGTTGACCGATGCTCATCCCGACATCGATCCGATGAGCATCCGCTTCACCGATCTTCATGCCTGGGTGATGGCGCTGCCCGACTTCGATGATTCTCCAGACCGTTCGGGTGAGAAGATCCTCGAGGCGATTCAGCAGGCCTGGATCGACGAGCGGGACTGAGGCAGGGTTTGCGTCGGGTGTTGCTGGTCACCCGGTGCTGTGTCGCCGTCGAGCGGCGAAAACGGGTCAAAGCCCGGCATGCCAACCAGTTCGCTCAGCCCGGCCTCGACGCCCGCCTGGTGCAGCAGCGTGCTGATCTGCCCGCGATGATGCGTCTGATGATTGAAGAAGTGCGACAGAAGCGGTCCAAGCTGATGTTGTTGTACAAGTCCGGTCGGGTTGCGGTAGACCAGAATCCGATCGAGGTCCTTGAAGATCAGGTCGGCGCACCAGCCGGCGATCAGCTCGTCAATCCGCACGCGCAGGGCGGTAAGTTCACCGAGATCGGTACTCGCCGACTCGCACTGTGACGCCGCCCCCGGCAGCCAATCGCCGGCTGCCAGCAGGCGCTCGAAATGGCCGGTGCTGCCGAAGCGCTCCAGCCAGCGAGCATCACCTGCCACCTGATGGCTCAGCCCGGCCATGATCGATCCGAAGTGGTCACCGGTTTTTGCGGCGAGCACCGCCGCAGAAAGCGGGCTCACCGCTGCATAGAGCTGCCGGTTCGTCCATCGGTTGTAGTCGGCCATCAGCCTGACGTGTCGAAGCGCGTCCATGCCGCGATGCCTCAGAGATCTCGTTTGAGCGCCGGAAACAGTATGACGTCGCGAATACTGGGGCTGTCTGTCAGCAGCATGACCAGTCTGTCGATGCCAATACCGCAGCCACCTGTGGGCGGCATCCCATATTCGAGTGCCCGCACATAGTCGGCGTCGTAATACATCGCCTCTTCGTCGCCAGCCTCCTTGGCCTCGACCTGGGCGCGAAAACGCGAGGCCTGGTCCTCCGGATCGTTCAGCTCTGAAAAGCCGTTGGCGATTTCTCGCCCGGTCATGAAGAGCTCGAAGCGCTCGGTGATGCCGGGGCGCGTGTCGGAGGCCCTCGCCAGCGGCGAGACCTCGATCGGGTAATCGATGATGAAGGTGGGCGACCACAACGACGACTCGGCGACCTCCTCGAAGAGCGCCAGTTGCAACGCACCGACGCCGGCATGGCGATGCCGCGGGTCGCTGGTGTCGACGCCGAGTTTTTTCAGCTCGGCCCGCAGGAATTCAAGGTCCGACAGCGGCGCAGCCTGATAGGCCGGCGCATGCGTGCCGATCGCTTGGGCAATCGTCATGCGGGCAAAAGGGACCGAGAGGTCGAGGTCGCGGCCCTGGTAGGTGAGGGTGGTGGTGCCGCAGGCCGCGATCGCGGCTGCGCGAATCACCGCCTCGGTGAAGTCCATCAGCCACCGGTAATCGGTATAGGCGGCATAGAACTCCATCATCGTGAATTCGGGATTGTGCCGGGGGCTGATGCCCTCATTGCGAAAATTGCGGTTGATCTCGAAGACCCGCTCGAAGCCGCCGACCACCAGCCGCTTGAGATAGAGCTCGGGCGCGATGCGCAGGAACATCTGCTGATCGAGCGCGTTATGATGGGTAATGAAGGGCTTGGCGGCTGCACCACCCGGAATCGGCTGCAGCATCGGCGTCTCGACTTCGAGAAAGCCGTTGTCGGTCATGAAGCGGCGGACCGCGGTGATGGCCGAGCTGCGGGCGATGAAGGTCTTACGGGCTGCCTCATTGGCGATCAGATCGAGATGGCGCTGGCGATAGCGCTGCTCCTGGTCGGCCAGGCCATGAAACTTGTCGGGCAGCGGCCGAAGCGACTTGGCAAGCATTCGCAGCGAACTGACCCGCACCGACAGCTCGCCCTTCATCGTTCGAAAGAGCGTGCCTTCGGCGGCGACGATGTCGCCGAGGTCCCAGTGCTTGAAGGCTTCGTGGGCTGCGCTGCCCACGCCTTCGTCGTTGATCCAGAGTTGCAGCCGGTCGGTGGCGTCCTGGAGGGTGGCAAAGCTCGCCTTGCCCTGGACGCGCTTGAGCATCATGCGACCGGCGACCGAGACCTTGACTGCAGACGCTTCGAGCGCCTCGCGGCTGTGCTCGGCATGCGCGGCCAGCAGCGGGCCGGCGCGGTCGGCGGGTACGAAGTCGTTGGGGAACGCGACGCCGGATTCGCGCAGCCGGGCGAGCTTGGCGCGCCGCTCGGCGATGATCTGATTTTCGTCGACCGCCGGGGTGGCTGCATCGAGCTCGGCGGCGGTCGGTGTGGCGATCGCGGACGGGGTGGCCGCGAGGTGCTTGCTGACGGGCTTTGCCTGGTCGGACATGGCTCAGACACCCTGCTTGAGACTGGCACTGATGAATGGGTCGAGGTCGCCATCGAGCACCGACTTGGTGTTGCTGATCTCGACGTTGGTGCGCAGATCCTTGATCAGCGACTTGTCGAGAATGTAGGAGCGGATCTGATGGCCCCAGCCGATATCGGTCTTGGAGGCCTCGACCTTGTCCTGTTCGGCCTGGCGCTTGCGCACTTCGTGTTCGTAGAGCCGCGAGCGCAGCATGGTCATCGCTTCGTCCTTGTTGCGGTGCTGCGAGCGGTCGTTCTGGCACTGCACGACGATATTGGTCGGCAGGTGGGTGATGCGAACGGCCGACTCGGTCTTGTTGACGTGCTGGCCGCCGGCGCCTGAGGCACGAAAAACGTCGATGCGCAGGTCGGCCGGATTGATGTCGATCTGGATCGAATCATCGACTTCCGGATAGGCGTAGAGCGAGGCAAAGGAGGTCTGGCGCAGGTCGCCGGCACCGAAGGGCGATTTGCGCACCAGCCGGTGAACGCCGGTCTCGGTACGCAGATGGCCATAGGCATATTCGCCATCGATACGCAGCGTTGCACCCTTGATGCCGGCGGTCTCGCCGGGCGACTCTTCCAGGATCTCGGCTTTGAAACCTTTGCGCTCGCAGTAACGCAGGTACTGGCGCAGCAGCATCTGCGCCCAGTCCTGGGCCTCGGTGCCGCCGGCACCCGCCTGGATCTCGACGAAACAGTTGCTGGCATCGGCCGGCTGCGAAAACATCCGCCTGAACTCGAGGCCTTCGACTTGTTCGCGAAGGCGGTGCACATCGGTTTCAACCGACTTCAGGGTCGATTCATCGGCTTCTTCGCGGGCCATCTCGAAGAGGTCGGCGCCGTCAGTCAGCCCCTGGCCGATGGCGCTCAGACTGTCGACCACAGTTTCGAGGGATTTCTTTTCACGCCCGAGCTCCTGGGCACGCTGCGGGTCATTCCAGATGTCGGGCGATTCGAGTCGCTCGTTGACTTCTTCGAGACGTTCGCGCTTCAGATCGTAGTCAAAGATACCCCCGAAGCTCACCGAGTCGGTGGCGCAGGTCGTTGATCAGGGCATCGATCTGGTTGAGGCGTTCGGCATCCATCGGTCACTCGGCTTGAAGGTGGGGCGCATCGGCTCAAAGAGCTTGCGGCAAGCCCTCGATTGTAGCCGAGGCACCGGGCGTGCCCGCGTGGCCGTGGCTGGCTGGCTGGTGCTTCGGCTGCGCTGGCGGCAGTGACTCGTCAGCCCGGATCGCCCACATGCTGCACGATCAGCGAGACGCCGTTGGCGCCCTGCCAGTCGTCGCGCTGCAACTGATAGGCAAGCGTGGCCTCCGCGCCGAGCGGCTCGGTGTGCCCGAAGATGATTGCCGCGATGCGGCGCTTGCCGAGCATCAGGTCGAGCTTGAGGTGCCGATCCTTGATCAGCCGCTGCGAGACCACCTTGAAGCGGTCCATGAAGAGCGGGGCGGCAAATCCCTGGCCCCAGACTTCGTTGTCGAGTTCGGCCAGCGTCGCGACACTGAATTCGTCGGGTGAGAGTGCGCCATCGGTCTCGATGACTGGTGAGAAGCAGGCCGGGTCGGCGAGCTCGCGCACTGCCGCCTCGAAGGCGCTGCTAAAGTCATCGAGCCGACCTTCGTCCAGGGTCAGCCCTGCGGCCATCGCATGACCGCCGAAGCGCAGCAGCACCCCGGGTGAGCGCCGGTCGGCGAGGTCAAGCACATCGCGCAGATGAACGCCTGAAATCGATCGGCCGGATCCCTTGAGCAGGCCGGGTTGCCGGTCATCGCGGGCCAGTGCAATGGTGGGGCGACCGAATCGCTCCTTCAGGCGCGAGGCAACCAGGCCGATCACACCCTGATGCCAGTTCGGCTGGTAGGCGATGAGCGTGCGGGCGATCGGGTCGGGGTCGCCGACGCCGGCAAGCGCTTCATCGCGCATGTCGGTTTCGATCTCGCGGCGCTCGCGGTTCATGGCGTCGAGTTTTGAGGCCAGCTGGGCAGCCTGGTCTTCATCGTCGGCCAGCAGACATTCGACACCGAGCGTGATGTCGGCGAGTCTGCCGGCGGCGTTGATTCGCGGGCCCAGCGCAAAGCCGAGGTCCTGGCTCGATGCAGTGCGCGGCTCGCGTCCGGCCAGCCGCAGCAGCACAAGCAGACCGGGGCGGGCGCGCCCCGCGCGCAGTCGCTTGAGGCCGGCCGCCACCAGCAGGCGGTTGTTTCGATCGAGGCGCACCACGTCAGCGACCGTGCCGAGCGCGACCAGATCGAGCAACTCGCCCAGATTGGGTTCGATGCGCCCCTGCCAGGCACCGCGATCGCGCAGTTCGGCGCGGGTGGCAAGCAGGACATAAAACATGACGCCGACGCCGGCCAGATGCTTGCTCGGGAAGGCGCAGCCTGGCTGATTCGGATTGACCAGCACCGTGGCATCGGGCAGGGCAGGGCCGGGCAGGTGATGGTCGGTGACCAGCACCTGCAGGCCAGCCGCGCGGGCGCGGGCCACGCCGTCCAGGCTGGCCACGCCATTGTCGACCGTGATCAGCATATCGGGGCGCCCCAGGCGCGGATGCTCGAGCGCCAGGTCGACAATCTCGGGCGTCAGACCGTAGCCGTGCTCGAAGCGGTTGGGCACCAGATAGTCGACCACCGCGCCCATTGCCCGCAGACCGAGCACGCCGACTGCCACGCCGGTGGCGCCATCGCAGTCGTAGTCGCCCACCACAAGCAGCCGACGGCGCGCGGCAATCGCATCGGCCAGGAGCACGCCTGCCTCGGCGGCGCCGAGCATCAGCGACGGGGCAAGCAGATCGGCTGGGGTGCCGCCGATGCTTCCCGCCGACGTGATGCCGCGCCCGGCATAAAGACGGGCCATCAGCGGCGAGACGCCTGCGGCAGTCAGGCGGGCCAAGGCCACCGGGTCGAGTCTGCGCGCGGCCAGGCGGGGCGATTGGCTCATCGCGCGGCCCCACCGCTCAGCAGCGCATCCGGGGTGGGGCGATGCTGCCAGAAGCGCCATTGACGCCTTGTATCGATCATCAGCTCGCGCCACAGGCCGTCGCCTGCGAGCACCAGCGTCGCGCCGCGCTGCCAAGGCGCCTGAGCACGGGACATCGGACCGAAGTAAGCCGCATCGAGCGACTGCCAGGCCTGCATCCACCGCTGCGGATCGCCCGCGCACTGGGCTTCGAAGAGCCGATCATCGATGGTCAGCGCCATCGACGCTTCAATGCGCGGATCGCTCAGTTCGGTAGTCAGTTCGGCGCTCAGTTCGGCGCTCAGTTCGGCGCTCAGTTCGGCGCTGCGGCTGTCCTGATCGGCGCCTGCGGCCGGGACGGCGGTGCCGCGCCGAGCGGCGATTCGACCCGCGGCCGCCGATTGCAATGCGGTCGGAGCCTCAATCCGAGCGCCCGGGCCCTGCGCGCTCGGGTCAGGGCAGGGGCCTTCGATCCAGAGACTGTTGACCGGCATCAGGCCCTGTGACTCGCGTCGCTCGTTAACCGGGTGCCGGTACCAGCTCATTTGCACCTCATTGACGATTCGCCGCCAGCGGCGCGCATCGTCGCCTGTCGGCTGCCAGCCATCGATGCTGCGACCGAGTGCGGCAAGCATTGAGCGAGTTTTCAGCCGCAGGCCGCGCGAGGGCTCTGCCTCCTGCAGATACCAGCGCAAAGGATGCGCGGCAATCAGCGTCAGCCCTTCGTCCTGAAAGAGCCCGGCAATCGAGGCCGCGAGAGCGCGTGCATCGTCGGCGCCAAGCGCCAGCCTGGCCGGATCGGTCAGCACAAGATGGTCGCGCCCGATATGCAGATTGACAGGGTCCAGGCGCCAGTGGGCTTGCAAAGCGCCGTCTGCCAGTGCCGAACACGCCGCAATCGGGGCACCCGGCGGCAGACCGAAGGCCTTTTGCAGCCAGTCCTCATGGCCCGGGTCCGGCAGGTGAGACGCGGTGTCATCGCTTGAAGCGATGATCGATGCTCTTCGCGAGAGTGCGGCAAAGCCGGGGGCACGCGCTGCCTGCGCCAGCCGATCCGATCCCAGCCAGGCCGGATCGACCAGGCTCGCGGCAAGCAGCAGCGCGGGAGGGCTGTCAGCGGATCGGACAGGGTTCAAAGCAAAGCGGCCACAGGAAGGGGCGAATTCGGGTCGAACAAAGACGCGTTGACAACAAGGCAGGGCGGGCACGCAGGGGCGCGCTACCGCGCAAGAGGCGACGCGATCATCGCGTCATCGACCATGCATGCCCTCGATCCTGCAGGGCAATGCTTCGAATATGGCACACTTCGACGCCTCGGCCTGCGATACCCATTGCGGATTGCCTGTCCTGTTCGACAGCCCCGGGGGCTGTCCGCACCAATAACCTTCTCGTCTCGAGCCAATTTGAATCTGCCTTACGAGCTCTTCGTTGGCCTTCGCTACACCCGCAGTGGACGGCGATCCGGTAATCGCAACGGTTTCATCTCGTTCATCTCGGCGCTGTCGGTAGCCGGCATCGCGCTTGGCGTGGCCGCGCTCATCGTTGTGCTCTCGGTCATGAACGGTTTTCAAAAAGAAGTCCGCGACAGGATGCTGTCGGTGCTCTCGCACATCGAAGTCATTGCCACCGGCCCGCCGATGCTCGACTGGAAATCGGTGCTCGAGCAGAGCAAGCGCAACCCGCTGGTCGTCGATGGCGCGCCCTATGTGGCCGGGCAGGCGATGATGACTCGTGACGACAGCGTGCGGGGTGTGCTGGTGCGGGGCATCGATCCGGCGCTCGAGCCCCGGGTCTCCGAACTCGCCGCGCAGGTGATTCGAGGCAAGCTTGAGGCGCTGGTGCCGGGCGAATTCGGCGTGGCCATCGGCGGGGTGCTGGCGCAGCAGATTCATGTCGATCTGGGCGATCGCATCGCGCTGATCGCACCGCAAGGCACGGTCACGCCGGCAGGCGTCGTCCCTCGGGTTCGCCAGTTCACCGTGGTCGCGATTTTCCAGTCAGGGCATTACGAGTACGACGGTTCGCTCGTGCTGACCTCGCTCGAGGACGCTGCCAAGCTGTTTCGGGTCGAAGGCGTCTCTGGGCTTCGACTGCGCACCGCCGACATGCAGCAGGCACCGATGGTGGCGGCCGAACTCGGCAGCCGCCTTGATCAGAGCCTGTTTGCCCGGGACTGGTCGCGCGAGAATCGCAACTGGTTTGCAGCGGTGCAGATCGAAAAGCGGATGATGTTCATTATTCTCACCCTGATCGTCGCGGTGGCTGCCTTCAATCTGGTCTCGATGCTGGTCATGACCGTGACCGACAAGCGCAGCGACATCGCGATCTTGCGCACCCTGGGGGCGTCGCCCCGGTCGATCATGGCGATCTTCGTGGTGCAGGGTGCACTGGTCGGGCTGCTCGGTACGCTCTTTGGCGTATCGCTTGGCGTAGTGCTCGCGCAGAACATCGGGCCGGTGGTGGCAGCGATCGAAAAATTCTTCGGATTCCAGGTGCTGCCCGCAGGCGTTTACTTCATCAGTTATCTGCCAAGCGATCTGCACTGGTCGGATGTGATCTCGATCGGCCTGACCTCCTGCGTGCTGGCCTTCGCCGCCACGATCTATCCGAGTCTGAGCGCTTCGCGCGTCAAGCCGGCCGAGGCGCTGCGGTATGAGTGAGCAGCCGGTGACTGATGGCGCTGATGGTGCCAAGGGCGCTGATGTCGATCCGGTGCTTGCCTGCCGCAACCTGACGCGCTACTACAACCAGGGTGCCGACCGGCTCACCGTGCTGTCGGGCGTCGACCTGCAGATCGAGTCCGGCGAGCGGGTGGCGATCGTGGGCGCTTCGGGGTCGGGCAAGAGCACGCTGCTGCATCTGCTGGGCGGGCTCGACACTGCCAGCAGTGGCGAAGTCTGGCTTGCCGGACAGCGCCTTGACGAGATGTCGGAGGCGCAACGCGGCGTGGCTCGCAATCGGCTGCTCGGGTTCGTCTATCAGTTTCACCATTTGCTGCCCGAGTTCAGCGCACTCGACAATGTCATGATGCCTCTGCGAATCCGACGCATGCCGATCGCCCAGGCGAAAGCGAGGGCCGCCGAGGTGTTGCGACAGGTCGGGTTGGGCGCGCGGCTGACGCATCAGCCGGGCGAACTCTCCGGCGGCGAGCGACAGCGTGTGGCGCTGGCCCGCGCGCTGGTGACCGAGCCGGTCTGTGTGCTGGCCGATGAACCCACCGGCAATCTCGATCGCGGCACGGCCCGTCAGATGTTCGAACTCATGGAGCAGCTCAGTCGCGAACGCGCCACCGCTTTCGTGATCGTCACTCACGACCTCGAGCTGGCGCAGCGCGCCGATCGCATCCTCGCCCTGCGCGAAGGGCGACTCACGTCGGCCTGATCGGCCGACCGGATGCGCAGCGATGCTCATCGATACCCACTGCCACCTCGATGCCGCCGAATTCGAGTCTGACCGCGATGACGTGGTCGATGCGGCCATGGCGTCGGGGGTGGCCTGCATCGTGGTGCCGGCGGTCGGGGCCTTCAATTTTGCGACGGTCGCCGCGCTCTCTGTGCGCCATCACTGCGTGCGCTATGCGCTCGGCATCCATCCGCTTCATGTCGATCAGGCTGCCGATGCCGAACTGATCGCCCTGCGTGAGGCGGTCGGCCGGTCGATCGGCGATCCGCGTCTGGTCGGAATCGGCGAAATCGGACTCGATCATTTCGTGCCCGGCCTTGATCGGGCGAAACAGGAGCGCTTTTTTGTCGAGCAGCTTCGCATCGCCCGCGACTTTGACCTGCCGGTGATCATGCATGTGCGCCGTGCCCAGGACAGTGTGCTCAAGCATCTTCGCCGCTTGCGTCCGCGAAGCGGTATCGCCCATGCCTTCAACGGCAGCGTCCAGCAGGCCTCGACCTTCATCGATCTCGGTTGCGTGCTCGGATTTGGCGGCGCCATGACCTTCACGCGCGCGCTGCAGATTCGACGGCTTGCTGCGGCCTTCTCGGCGGATGCGTATGTGCTCGAAACCGATGCGCCCGATATCGCGCCGTCCTGGATCAATCATCAGCGAAATGCCCCGCAGCAGATGCCCGCGATTGCGCAGGTCTTCGCCGATCTGCGCGGCGAGCCGATCGAGACGGTGCTTGCCGCGACCGGCGCCAATGCGATCAGGGTTCTGCCGCGTCTGGCAGTGACACTGCCGCCGTCGGTTTCGGTGAAAGAGATAGCGAGCGACACCGAGATTCGACCGACGCCTTAGGACTTCGGTCTGATTGTGCCGCCCGCTATGAACCGATAAGGTCGGTGCCGATGCGTGATCGCTCTGTCCTCTCGATCTGGCTTGCGCCTGCGGTGGTCCTTTCTGTGCTCGGACTGCAGTTGTCGGCGCGTCTGCCTGCCGATTCATGGCTCATTGCCGCGGGATTGCTGGCATTGCTGTCTGCTCTGGCAGCGTGTCTGGCGGCACGCACTGCGCCGCGCACGGCGGGTTTGCTTGCCTTGATTGCCCTTGCAGGGATGGCCTGGTCATCGGCCGGCTACAGGGCGGCGGATCGACTCGGCGAGCGGCTGCCTGCAGCGCTCGAGGGTGTCGATCTGACCGTGCGCGGCGTGATCGACGAGCTGCCGGTTCGCCTCGCCCATGGTCAGCGATTCAGCATTCAGGTTGAATTATGCGAGCCGATCGCTTCGTGCCAGATATCGCCCCGCATTCAGCTCGCCTGGCAGGCCGCCTGGCGAGCGGCTCAGCGCGAGGCCCCAGCCGATGCCATTCCGGAGCTGCTGCCCGGGCAGCGCTGGCGCTTCGTGGTGCGCCTCAAGCGGCCTCATGCAAGCAACAACCCCGATGCCTTCGACCGCGAACTTCGCTGGCTCGAAGAGGGTGTGGGAGCAGTCGGTTCGGTGCGCAGCGGCGAGCTGATCGATGACCATGTGCCCGGGCTGATGGTGTCAATCGAACGGGCGCGTCTTGCCATCCGCTCGGCGATCTTTCAGGCCTGCGGGGGCGAGCATGCCCGCGAGGCCGGTGTGCTGGCGGCGCTGGCCATCGGTGATCAGGCGGCTATCGCTCCCGATCTCTGGACGATGTTCAATCAAACGGGCGTCGGCCATCTGATGTCGATATCGGGTTTGCACATCACCATGCTGGCCGGTCTCGGCGGCAGCCTCGCTTCCTGGATCTGGCGTCGCCGGTGGGCGGCAAGGCGCGGCCTGACCTGCCGGGTGCCGGTTCAGATCATTAGGCTCATCGCCTCGGTCGGCGTGGCGTTTGCCTACGCGCTGCTCGCCGGATGGGGCATTCCGGCTCAGCGGACCTGCTTCATGCTGGCCATGGCGGCCTTGCTGCTGGGCAGCGGGCGATGTGCTTCGATCGGCGCGGCAGTCGGCGCGTCTGCCGCAGTCATCGCCTTGCTCGATCCCTGGGCGCCGCTGGCTGCCGGCTTCTGGCTGTCCTTTGGCGCAGTGCTGGCCATCGTCTGGGTCTGCGCCGGGACACGCTTTGGCCTGACCCGGATCGCCACCTTCGTCGACAGCGCTGTGCGCACGCAATGGGCGGCGACCATCGCGCTGCTGCCGCTGGGGGCATGGTTCTTCGGCTCGGTCTCGCTGATTGGCCCGATCGCCAATGCCTATTCGATCCCGCTTGTCAGCATTGTTGTGACCCCGCTTGCGCTGGCCGGGGGCGCGCTCGCATTGCTGTCGACCGAACTGGCCTCCTGGCTGCTCGTGCCAACCGCGATGCTTACGCGCTGGCTGCTTTCCAGCCTGCAATGGCTGTCGCAGCTGCCTGGCGCATTCATGCCCCTCCCGCGCCCCGGCCTGCTTGCGCTGATCGTCTCGAGTGCCGGCTGCGCAATGCTGCTGGCGCCGGTCGGTGTACCACGACGTGCGCTGGGAGCGCTTGCGCTTACGCCGCTGTTGTTTGCCCCGCTTGCCCGTCCTGGCCCTGGTGAGCTCTGGATCACCGCGCTCGACGTCGGTCAGGGCATGGCGGTGGTTGTACAGGTCGGCGAGCGGTCGCTGGTCTATGACACCGGACCGAGCATGGGTCCTCATGCGGATGGCGGCAACCGGGTGATCATGCCCTGGCTGCGTGCGCAGGGCATCGGGCGCCCCGACGCGCTGGTCATCTCTCACCTCGACGACGATCATTCCGGCGGCGCTGCGTCAATCATTGCGACGATGTCGCCCGATTGGGTCGCGTCGTCCTTGCCTGCCGATCACCGCATTCTTGCGGGCGCCCGCAAGTCCTTGCGTTGCCTGCGCGGCGAGCGATGGCGATGGGAGGACACCGAGTTCGAATGGCTGCATCCGACCGATCCGCCCGAGCGCGCTCGCGGCTCACCGACCAATGCAGTGAGCTGTGTGCTGAGGGTTCGCAGTCCGTCCGGAACGGTGCTGCTGGCGGGCGACATCGAAGCGCCCCAGGAGCGCAAGCTGCTTGAGATCTACACGCAGGACGACCTCGCGGCCGATGTGCTGCTCGTGCCGCACCATGGCAGCGCCACTTCCTCGACCGAGGCCTTCATCGATGCGGTGTCACCGCGTTGGGCCATCTTTCAGGTCGCTTACCGGAGTCGCTTCAGGCATCCGAATTCAAAGGTCCTTGAGCGCTACCACGATCGAGGCATCGGCATTTTGCGCAGCGACGCCGACGGTGCGGTGCAGATCCGGTTCTCGGCAGGACAGGCCCCTCGGATCACGCGCAGCAGGCATGATCCCGAGCGCTACTGGCGAGTGCCGCCGGCGCCATCGTGAGCTTGGGCTGCTACCATCCGCGGTTTCCATCCGAGGCGATTCATCATGACGATTCAGCGATTTCACGTCGGTTCCCGTATGTCGGAAGCGGTGGTCCATAACCAGACGATTTACCTGGCCGGTCAGGTCGCCGAGGATGCGAGCCAGGATCCGGCTGGTCAGACCCGCCAGATCCTGGCGGCCATCGATCGACTGCTGGCCGAGTGCGGCAGCGACAAGACGCGCATCCTGTCCGCCCAGATTTTTCTGGCTGATATCGCCGACTTTTCGGCCATGAATTCGGTCTGGGATGCCTGGGTGCCGGCCGGACACACACCGGCTCGCGCTACGATCGAATCGAAGCTGGCCGCGCCGAAGTATCGGGTCGAAATCAAGGTGATTGCTGCGGTTTGATAGGGCTTGCCGGCGCACGCGCCGGCACTGTCTATCGCCAGCCGACCCGATCGATGATCTTGGCGGCGGTGATCTGCGCGCGACCGATCTGAGCGATCGGAAGTTCGTCGGCTTTGAACTTGCCAAGCGAGGCCAGCGTCGGATTGTCAGCAACGGCGCTGGCCTCGACCGGCCATTCGTTGTTACCGTTGGCCAGATAGGACTGTGCCTGGTCGCTCACCAGGTACTCCATGAATTTGATGGCGGCCTCGCGATTGGGCGCATTTTTCGTCACGCCGCCGCCAGAAATATTCACATGAGCACCCCATGACGACTGGTTCGGCCAGATCCAGCCGATTTTCGCAACCGCGGCCTTATCCTGCGGTGCATCAGATCGCATCATCCGCACGAGGTAGTAGGTGTTGGTGAGCGCCACGCCACATTCGCCACTGGCAACCGCCTTGATCTGATCGCTGTCTCCGCCGCGAGGCGGTCTTGCGAAGTTCGCGACGACGCCACGTGCCCACTGCTCGGTTGCTGCCTCGCCGAGATGCTCTGACATAGCGCCGATCAGCGACAACATGTAGGGATGGGCTCCCGACCGTGTGCAGACCTTGCCCTTTAGCGTCGCGCCAGCCAGGTCCTGATAAGTGCGGATGTCGCCGGGATTGACCGACGCGCGGTTGTAGACGATCAGCCGCGCTCGCGTCGACATCGCAAACCACTCTGCGCCCTGGCCGTCGTCCTTGCCGCGCAGTGCGGGCGGGATTCGGTTGTCGAGGACCTTGGATCGGATCGGCTGGAACAGGCCATCGATCTGCGCGCGCCACAGTCGTGCGGCATCCACGAGGAGGAGCACATCGGCAGGGGAATTGCGACCCTCGCTGCGCAGTCGCTCGAGCAGCGCCTCATCACCCGCTTCAATCCGGTTGATGCGGATGCCGGTCTGTTTGGTGAAATTCGTGTAAAGGGCCTCGTCGGTCTGGTAGTGCCGAGCGGAATAGAGATTGAGGACGGGATCGGCAGCGTGGCTGAATAACGGAAGGAGGGCGGCAGTCAGCGTTGCGGTAGCGGTGCGTATCGCTGAGAAGAGTCGGTTTGCCATCAGAGCGTGCCCAGTCGAAGGAAAGACCGCTCACTCTAGGAGAGAATCCGATCGAATGCAAATACGACAGATTCGCATTTGCATAGGCCGCAGACCATTAACCGCGAAGCACTCAGTTGACGAAAAGG
>CANKWX010000024.1 GCA_947487165.1 Burkholderiales bacterium | reverse complement strand
CTGCTGCAACGCAGGCTCAGCGTGGGGACCGTCGATTCGTTTCAGGGCCAGGAGCGCGACATCATTGCCATCTCACTGACACGCAGCAACCCCCAAAGCGAGATTGGCTTCCTCTCCGACATCCGCCGTATGAACGTGGGCATGACCCGCGCACGGCGCAAGCTGTTGCTGGTCGGCGATTCATCGACGCTGTGTAGCCATCCGTTTTTTGTGGATCTGTTGGCTTATGTGAAGGGCATAGGAGGCTATCTCCAATATGCAGGCGGTATTCGGACGAGGGGCATCAAGGCGAAAGCGGACGCTCTGAAGCCAAGCGAACTTTAGAAAAAGCCCATGAACCTCTAGTCTGGGATTTGCCAATACGCTGCCATCAACTCGCCAGCCCATTCGGGCTGCCGAACTTCGCCACGCGGTAGAAACTCGCGCATGACCGGCTTTATGTCGACAACAGGGGTCCCGCTAATTGCATCTAAACCTTCGACATGGAGCGAAGTACCTTCAACCGACAGGATTTTGCAAACCGTTACCCCAAGCCGGTTGGGCCTGTTCTTGCCGCGTTGCGCGAAAATTCCCGTTAGGGGCCAGTCTTGGCGGCCTCGCGGATGGCGAGCGCCTTTCTCAATCTTATCTGGAGCAACCTTGTCAAAGACAAAAATGATTTCCACATGGCTGAATGCATCAAGCCCTGCCAATGCCTCAGGCGTGAAGAGGACAGAATCGAGTTCGATGGTCGACCGGTTCGCTCCCCAATCATCGTCGATCGGATCGGCTCTGCCTCCACGCACATAGCCAACGGCTTGGATTACAAAATCCATTGAAGCATCCTCCGAAAACAGGTCAAGCACGGGCCGGCCATGGTGACAAGCGCACCTGGTGGATTACGTCATACCGCGTGTGCCGTTCGAGCTAGTTCCCTAGAGCAGTCCAGGGTTGAAAAAGACAAGGACACCTCTGCGTAGATGATGGGGTTGATCACCAGCGCATGAAGGCTAGCCTGCGCACGCATCTGGGAGATGGACCAGTCCGCCCATTGTGGGTCGTTCTGCAGTACGTCCACGAGGACGTTGGTATCGACCAGCAACATCAGTCGTTGGGGCGCAGCAGCTTCATCAAGTCGTCAGTCCGCCAGCGGATATCTGCGCGGCCACGCACAGTTTCGAATCGGTCGGGCTTGGGGCGGCGAAGACCCTTGGCTGTCCTGGGCCGGTGCAGGACCAATTCGCCTGCCGCGTTAACCGAGAACTGCACCGATGTTCCGGGAAGCAGTTGCAGTTCGTCGCGTATCCGTTTGGGGATGGTGACCTGGCCCTTTGTCGTCAGCGTGGTTGCCATTCGCTTTCCTTGCAGTGTTACTGAAATCAAGCATGGTAATACATGACAGCCAGACCAGCCCCACCTTACATCCCGATGACCACCTTGGCGATCACATCGCGCTGAACCTCGGAGGTTCCGCCAAAGATTGTGTAGGCACGGGTATTGAGATACTCGGCGCTCACTGACAGTGCTTGCCTGCCAAGCAGCGACGACTCATCAAGTTCATAGAGCGGCCGACGCGGCTCCCAGATGAGTGCATCGTCGCCGAGGATGTCGATCGCCAGACGCGAAACGGCCTGTTTGAGCTCGCTGTTGCGCAGCTTGGCCATCGATGAGGCCACCGACCCCGGGTTCTGGCCGGTCTGCAGACTCGACATGATCCGCAACTCGCTCATTTCGAGCGCGTCGATGTCGATCTCGAGTTCTGACAGCCGCAGCGAAATCGTCGGTGAGTCGAGCAGCGAATGCTCGCCATCGCGATAGGTCGCGGCGAGCTGTTCGATCTTTCTGAGTTTGGAGCGCAGGCGACCCGACGCCATCGCACCGCCGCGCTCGAACTCAAGCAGGTATTTTCCATAAGACCAGCCCTGCCCTTCGGCGCCGACCAGGTTCGCAATCGGCACGCGCACGTCGTCAAAGAAGACCTGATTGACCTCGTGATCACCGCCAATCGTCAGGATCGGACGCACCGAAATACCGGGCGAATCCATGTCGATCAGGATGAAGCTGATGCCGTCCTGCTTTTTCGGCGAGTCGGCGGTGCGCACCAGGGCAAACATGCGATTGGCAAACTGCGCGTGCGAGGTCCAGATCTTGGAGCCGTTGATGATGTAGTCGTCGCCATCGCGTACTGCGCGGGTCTTGAGCGATGCCAGATCGGAGCCGGACCCGGGCTCGGAATAGCCCTGGCACCAGTAATCTTCGCCGGTCAGAATCTTCGGCAGATAAAAATCTTTTTGCGCCTGGGTGCCGAATTTCATGATGACCGGCCCGACCATGCGCAGGCCCTGGGGCAAAAGGGGTGGCGCGCCGGCGATCGCGTTCTCGACTTCAAAAATATATTGCTGCGCAGTTGACCAACCGGTGCCGCCAAATTCGGCAGGCCATGATGAAGCGGCCCATCCGCGCTCGAACAAAATTCGCTGCCAGCGCCTGAAGATGTCCGGGTCGGAGAAAACACTCGGCGTCAGAGCATTGGCAAGGCGCAGATCAGGCGTGAGTTTTTCTGCGAAAAAGGCTCGCACTTCCTGCTGAAAGGCGAGTTCATCGGGCGTGAAATCAAGGTTCATGTCCTGCTCCTAAGCATTGGCCGTGCTGCGTGCCGAATGAGCAGCATGACGGCGAAGATGGTGCTCTGCACCGCCCACCAGCGCTTCAAGTGCCACCACCCGCTTGAGAAAGAGTCCGACGTTCAATTCGTCGGTGACGCCCATGCCGCCATGCATCTGAATCGCCTCTTCGGTGACCGACCGGGCGGCGCGGATGACCTTGGCCCATGCGCCGGACACTGCCCGGGCCCGTACCGAGACATCGGCATGATCGACATGGAGTGCGGCCCGCAAGGCCATCGAGCGCGCCACCTCGCAATGGACCGACATGTCAGCCATCCGATGGCGCAGCACCTGATTGGCGGCCAGCGGTTTGCCGAACTGGACCCTGACTTTGGTGTAGTCGATGGTTGCGGCGGTCGCAGACTCCATCAGGCCAAGCAGCTCGGCACACCAGGCGGCGATGGCTGCATCAAAGGCGTGCTCCAGCGCGGTGAAGGCTCCCCCTGCCTCATCATCGGTCGCACCGAGCCGCGCTGACGCTGGCAGATGCACATCGGTCAGGGTCAGCCTGGCGGCGGTTGCACCGTCAACCGTGTCGTAGCGATCGATACGCAGTCCGGATTGCCCCGGCTCGATCACAAAGACCGCAATGCCGGCGGCATCGCGACTGCTACCTGACAGGCGCGCCGATACAAGGATGCGGTCGGCCTGGTCCGCGCCAATGGCCGCCATCTTCTCGCCGGACAATCGCCATCCGCCGCCATCGGCGCTCGCCGATAGCGTCACATGCTGAAGGGTGTGGCGGGCGCCACGCTCGGTATGCGCCAGTGCAAGCGTCAGCGAGCCATTGGCGAGTCCGGGCAGCAGAGCCGCTCTTTGCGCATCGGTGCCAAGCGACGCGATGAGTCGTGCGCACAGTACGAGCGCAGGCACATAGGGCGTTGCAACCAGGTGGCGCCCGAAGCGCTCGCAGAGGATGCCGACATCGGCTGCGCCCTGGCCGAAACCGCCATAGGCTTCGGGTATCGGCAGGGCGAGCCATCCCAACTCGGCCATCTCGGACCACAGGGACTGGTTGTCGGCTTTCAGCGCGCGTTTGGTGAGTACCTCGTTCGCGCTGTCGGCGAACATGCGCTGCTCATCGGAATAAGCAAGGTCCATGGATGGCGTGTCTTCCTGGCAAAAAGTTTTCTGACAGGAGAACGGATTACACCGTCCGCCCGGGCCATGTCGAGATGGCCTTTCGCGACGAGTGTAGCGCGACAGACATGCCGCGGTAAGCAAACTGCCATCAGCGGTTCCAGCACCTGTCGAACACTTCCCCGGTGCTGTTGCCGCCTGCAGTGCGCCGACCATCATTGCCCAATGTGTAAATTCCGCACAGGTCGCCCGCCATGGGGCTGCCACCGCGGGGCGTCGCGGTGAGCAGATAGGTCGTGCCGCCGCCACCGACCGCGACCGTGATGTCGTACATCGCCCTGCCGGATACCGGCGACACCTCGGTGCCTGGCTGCAGGGCTGCGTTGGTATACGTGCCGCGATTCTCGGCCCTGAACCGCTCCAGCCACTGCGCCGATTGGGCGAGTGAAATGCGTGCATCGTTGCGCCGTGAGCGGGTGAGATAGTCTCCATAAGAGGGGATGGCGATCGCGGCCAGGACCGCAACCACCACAACGGTGATCATCAGCTCGATGAGGGTGAAGCCGGACTGGCGGGAAGATGGCATGGTCATAAGCTTCGTTAATTCAGACTGATTGGATTCATCGGACCTGCTGACGCCAGACTCTCATCGGCGTAAATCCCGGACAGTTGACCGCGATCACGTTGGGCCGCCCCTGGATGCTGGTGCTGTACAGGCGGCATTGCGGTCCGCCCGGTGGGGGCGGGGGCGGCGGTCCTCCACCGCCGTTCCCGGTGCCGCTGATGCCCGAGCTGATGTTGACGCCCCCAGACGTCGAGCGCGTGGTCGATGTCGGGGCGATCGTGAGCGGCGTCACTGCGCCGACCACCCCGCTTACCTGCATGCCGGTAATCAAGCCGGTCGCAAAATCGAAGCGATAAACATATGACACCCCTCCCCCATTGCAGGGATCGCGTGTCGCCGACGGTGCGTAGGAAGTCACGGTGAGCGAGCCGATATCGGCAGTCGGATCAGAGATGATCCGTTCGCCGTCTGCCAGCTTTACCCACCATCCCATTTTACTGGCCCAGTCGACTTTGGTGTCGATGGTGCGGCCGTCGCCACCGGTCGTCACCGTGAGCTCAGGGACCTGCGAGCTCGTGATCGTCCCGGTGGTGTACTTGGGCTTTTCCCAAATGGCATAGATGCCCTGGGCCGCTTTGTCGATGCTGTCGCCGTCGTCATACAGTTTTCCAGTGCCGAAGATGATCAGCATCCCGCCAAGCGGGTGCGGTATCAGACGCGGGGCAGCGGTGATCGGGGCAGTGGGGTTCGGGGGAGAAGGATTAGTGGTAAACAACGGACTGTTGGAGTTGTCGAAGCCCTTGGCGCCTGCGGGCGTGCCGCTGCTGAAGTCAAAGCGCCACAGATTGCCCTGGCGATCGCCGCCATACGCCAGCTTGATGTTGCGCTCGGAGTCGTAAACCACGGTGATGCCGCCCATGCCGTTGCGACCGGCGTTACCGCTGGCGGCGGTCCAGGTCGGGCCGACCGGAATCGAGGTCATTCGCCCGTCGGCGATATCAAAGACAAGCAATGCGGCCTTGTTGCTTCTGCTTTCATAGCCGTTGCCAACCATGTAGACCCACTTAGTGCCGCTACCGCTCGAGGTCTTGATCCGTCCGACGATACCGCGCGTCAGGATGTGGCCGAGATCCTGATCATCGGAAGCCGTGATATCCCACTGTACGTTGTTCTTTGTCACGGCAGACGGGTTGGTAACGTCGATTGCAAAGACCGATGAATTGCCGTTGGCTCCCCCTGCCCCGGTGGTGCCGATCACCACCGAACGCCACGATGTGCCGTCGTGCCAGTCGCCCGAGGTGACTGGCCCGTCCACAAAGTAGTTGTGCTCGTATGCCGGGTCCAGCAGGTTCTTCAATGTCGGATAGACACCGCGCGGCACATACGCAAATCGCTCCTTGCCGTCGGCGGCATTAAAGGCGTGGAACATGCCGTCATTGGCGCCGACATAAACCGTCGAGTCCGTGCCGGTGCGCCTTGTCGACACATAAGCGGCATAAGACGAACCGATGTTCGACATGGCGCCATAGCCATAGTCGGGTGCTTTCACATAAAGCGGCGTCGAGTTGATGATGTCGCCCAGGAGTGACTCGCGCCTGCGAAATTTCGTGCCTGGCAACAAGCCGGCCGCGGGCAACTCCAGACTCTGATCACCGCGCAGATAACTCACCGCTTCGGCCGCGGTATGAGAAATGCCCTCTGACGACGTCAGATTGGCCCGCTGATCGGTATTCAGGGATGCAAGATCAAAGGTGATCGGTACTGCACGCGCGCTGCTCGACAGAATGTTTCGCGTGCCATAGGCCGGAAGACTCGCAGTCCACTCGGGCGTGACGACATTGCCCTGAGCGAGCGACTCGAGGTCGGCCGATTTATAGGCTTTCAGAGAGCCTGACCACTTGCCTGTGGTGTAGCTCGGGAAAAACGCTTGCGACAAGCTGGTGATTGCCGGGCCAGTCACCGCCACGCCGCCAGCCGAGCCTTGCCGGGTTGCGAGTTCGAGGAAGCTGCTGAGCACACCGCTCTTGAGTTCGGCCACCGATTGCGCGGCATAGAAGTTGCCGCGCGAGGCAAGCGCTGCCCGCAGGCTGTCGTTCACCCGATTAAGATTGTTGTTGCCATTGTCGGGACCGAGAAGCATCGAGGGCCAGTCCACCGTGGCGCCGCTGGTGACCGCTGCACGCGTTGCAGGGGTGTCCATCGATGCCGACAGGCCATAGCCGATGATGTAGGTGCTCATCGACTGCCAGAATGCCGGGTTGGGGCGAGATCCTTCGGTCACCGGCAAGATGACATTGTCCAGATCCGGGCGCAGGTCGTGGTTCCAGTAATAGACCGCCACATCGGTGAGGGTCTTCACCTGGCTAGAGGAGCCACCGGTGAACTGCATCCACTTCTGCGGATCATAGGTGAAGCTGGCACCGTCGTTGGGGCCGTGGCCGATGATGGTCGGCCCGGTGACGCCGTCCGCATCGTGAGGCCCGCCAGGGCCGGTCATCTCGCCAGGCCCAGACGAACTCATCGGGGTCTGGTTGGCTCCGGCATAGGACCATTCGCCGTCGGTGGTCAGAAACAGGCTGTTACGCCGGCAGGCGAGTTGTGGCGCGGTGTCGGTGGGGTCGTCGGTACCAGGCTTTGCTCCCCAGGGCCCTTTTTTGTCTTTGCGCGCGAAATAACGCCCGACCGAGTCAACGGCTTCACGATTAGGAGTCGACGCTTGCCAGGACACACTGAAGAGCCAGTTGAAGAAGTCTGTGCGGTCTGGTGTGCCCACGATGAAGGGTCTGACCCCTCGCACCAGCGCACCCGGATTAACCTCCCCATCGATCGCGGGCATTGTAGTGATCTGCGTTCCCGTCTCCGTCTTCCAGGGGTTGAAGGAACCCGAGTAGTAATTGATCCGGCCAAAGCCAAGACGCAGTTTTTGCTGACCGGGCGAGGTCATGCTCGAGAGCGAATCGGCCAACACCGCTTGAGCGGCGAACAGGCGGTTGCGGTAATACAAGTACCAGTTGGCGTAGTTTTGTGCTTCTTCCAGCCAGGTACACGAGGTTTTCGCCGCGCAGTCCGAGCGCTGTGAGGTGGCCGCAGTGGCGGCCACACCGGTTGTCGCATCGATCACCGGATAAACGTGAGCCGAGGGGCGCGTGCGGTCGATCTGCACCACCCTGTAGCTCTCCGGTACACCCTTGTCGCCACTGCCGGTGTAGTAGTAGTAGCGCGCCGGAGTCAGTGCCAAGGGGTCGGGCACACCAGCCGGTGCTGGAATCGTGCAGCCTCGCAGGCCGGTACCGGACGGGCAGACCGATCCGGTGATCGAGCTCGACGCTCTGTTCAGCTCGGTGGCGGTTTTGGTGATTGCCGTCACAGTAGGCGTCGATGCATTCAAGACGTTCAACGTCTTTCTATTCAGCCGCTCATACACCGACGAGTTTTTCGTGCCGCCGCCGGTGGCCTCTCGTGTCACGGTTGTCGTCGGATACTCGGTTTTGGATGAGGCATTGGTCGAGATCCACGGCTGATAGATTGTGTTTTCCTCAGTCGCAGTGGGGCATGTGAGAGGCTCCAGCACGGTGGCCGTCGGGCCGGTAATTGAGCCATTGCAATTCGTACGGCTATAGCAGGTGAGCGGCCCCGGATCAGGGGCCGGCGGAAAGTAGTCAGTGGCTCTCGTGGCGCCGCAGTTGTTTCGTGAATATTTGCACAGCAGCGTCTCCGGGCTGGGTGGCGTGCTGTAGGTCCGTTCCGTGCCGGTGCAGTCTTTTTGCCTGTAGCAGGTCAGGTTGCTTGGTTTGGTCGCGTAGGTATTGGGGTTACCCGCACAATCTGTCTGGGACCAATTGCACGAAAGCGATCCCGGGTCGGTTCCCGAGAAATACTGCGTTGTGTTCGCACAGTTTTTGCGGCTGTAACAGGCCGAAGGGGTGCCGGGGTCGGTTGCGCTCCAGGCGCCATAGGCGCTGCCGTCGCAGCCACGCGTCTGATAACAGGTGAGAGCGCCTGGGCTGGTCGAGTAGGTGCTCCAGGAGTTATCGCAGTTCTGACGGCGGATCGGGCAGCTGATCGTGCCGGGGTCAGTGGTCTGCGTTTGTTGATTGCCATAGCAATCGGTCCATCTGTAGCCGCAAACCAGCGTTCCTGGGTTGCTCGAAAAGTATTGCGTATTGTTGTTGCAATCGGGGCGGCTGTAGCAGGTGAGCGGCCCGGGGTCGCTGGTGAAGGTCTCCTCGACATTGTTGCAATTGGTTCGTTTCCAGGTGGTCACGGGGATCGAAGCCTGCGGCGCATTGCCGGCCAGGCAGATTGCCTCACTCGCGAAGCAGCCGCTGACCCATGTTGTCGTGGTGACCTGCAAAGGCCGGCTGAAAAGATCGAGCGGACGGGTCGTGTCGTCATGGGTCGCCCATTCATGGTGCGCATGGCCGTTGCGCGGCGCGGTGGTCGCGCCTGGCAGGATCGGTCCAAAATCGAAGGGAACCTTGTGGTAGCGGAAATCGGCGATCGTGCCCATTTGCACTCGCCTGCCCTGGGCTCTCGTAGTGCGACCGCTCGCTTCTTCCTGCGAAATCGAATTGGTGCCCAGCAGTCCTCGGCCAGCCCCGTCGTTAGAACCGACTGACGCTCGCAACGAGGTGAAGCTCATGCCCGAGGTGAAGGTCGTGCTGTCAGGCACCTGGCGCGGATCGCGCTCGGTGAGCTCGGCGGCATTCGCACGCGCGGTGAAGGCGCCATAGTTGGTCGTGGCAACCCTGCCGCCAATCGACGCATTCGCCATGATCGTGCCGTCCTTGTTCCAGGGAATATAACGAGTGGCCGGGTTGTACCAAAGCGGATTGAGGGCCGGCGCACGCAGCTCCCAGTCGAAGTCGCGGTCGATCGTCCAGGTGCGCTCTGCCAAGATGCCAGTCGCATCCGCACCCTCGCCCCGGATCGTGACCTTGGTGGGAACGGTGCTTCTATTGATCGTGATCCCCGCCGGAGTCGGCAGGTCATGGGTCGCCATTGAGCCTGAGTCGTCGAGCATCATGAAGACATTAGCCGGCGGCTCGGTCGAGGTAAACGGCGGCACCTGATACAGAGTGCTGGCCGACCAGGCCGGCATCGCGGTCAGAGAACACAGCAGATACACCAGCGCCTTGGTGAAGGTCTGCCGAATGGCGCCGAGCCAGCCTGTCTGCGTTGCGTTCATGTGAGTGCTTCCAGTGTTGCTGTTGTCAAAACTCAAACTCAGATACCGAATCTGATTTCACTTTGGAGATTCATCTGCCGCTGGCCCTGGGCGAGCACGACGCGGGCCGTGACGCGGTATTTGCACATGGTCGGGCTGACGCCGCCCGCGGCGGCACACAGCGGTGCGGCGGCCACTGACTCGGGATTGACGTCATTGCTCAGTGAAGAAGGAACCAGCTCGGAGGTGGCGTCCTCAATCAGACAGCTGAAGGTCTGCACGCCAGGAAAATTGACTCCGGTGATCGGTACAGTCTCGGAGGCGAGCCATTTGGCCGGATTGCGCCAGGCGGCCGTGTCGGTGCCCCTCACCCCGGGTGTTGTCACCCGAAGATTCGGGCTGACCATGAATTGCGATTCGCAATAGCGCAACACGGTTTGCGCCGCAGTTTCGGCCAGGGCGTACTGGCTGGAGTTGGACGTGATCATCTGGCCGCCGGTTGCATGTCGGATCTGCGCGGTCACGATCAGAGACAGCGACACCAGCAACATCAGAACCACGATCAGGACGAAGCCGCGCTGGTTTTGTTGCATCGGCCGACCACCTGCGGGATGAGATCCTCGATGGGGGCTTGTCGTGGCTGGCAACATCGAATTGGGCTTCATGGCAAGTCGCTCAGAATGACTGGATCGGATTGGCCGTGGAGCGCGATCGCACCGTGAAGACCTGGTTATAGGTGCGCCTGACAGCGCTGTCCGTGGCTTGGCTCAGCGGCATCGAGCCGGAGGCCTGGGCGGCAGTCATCGGGCAACTGGTGTACTGGTAGTCGGCGCTCATGCTCATACCGCGCCCCGCATCAGGATCGGATCGGATCAGCATGCAGACATGCACCGTCACCACATGATCCCAGGACCCGGCTCTGGCATTCAGATAACTGGCATCGCGAATGCTGCGAATCGAGGCACCGAGGGTGGAGTTAGGGTTGGCGAAGCGGACATCGTCAAAGCCGTAAAAGACCTTGAATTGCTCGACGTTGCCGACTAGCTGTTGGGCCGCTGCGAAGGCATCGCCGACTGCCGCCCGACCATTACCGCGGCAGGACAGGGCGTTGTTGGTGCCGAAATAGACGTTTTGGACCATCGGCCGAACCATCGGCGGAAGGGCAGCCCGCATATGCCCGAGATGGCCGGCAGGCAAGGGTTCATTCGGCACCTGCGCGCCCAGACAGTCATCGATCCGACCCTGCGCCGGCGCGACCGCGGTATCGCCCTGAAATCGAACCATCAGCGTATCGAAGTTGACATTGGTGGCTGCTGCGCAGGTCGGCGTGCTGATGGTGTCATCGGCAAACAGTGCGCCGGTGCAGCCGGCGAGATGAGCGCCGTCGCCGAAAAGCGTCTGCGACCGATAGGCATCGATATTGGCAGCGCCAAAGGTCACATCGGAGCCGACGATTTCGCCATAGCCGGCCTGACGGATCGAATCGCCGATCATCAGCATCGCCAGCTGACCGGTATCGGACATACCGGCCATCTCGCCCGCGACTCGCGACGTGCGTGCCGTCGAGAGATAAGCGCCCGAGACCGCCGCCGTGATGGCCAGGCCGATAGCAAGACTGATCATCAGTTCGATCAGCGTTCGACCGCCCTGCAAAGCCGCTGACCTCACACCGTTGAATGACGCAAGACTCGGCATGATTCAGCCCGGATAAAAGGTGGCGGTGACGCAGCGATACTTGGGGTCAGCGCTGATCGCTTCGATCCGAGCGCACGCGTTGTCCGTGGCGACCACGGTCGCATTCGGCTCGATCCATCCGATGGTGACTGTCATCGAATTGGCGCTGCCTGCGGTGGTCGGGCCAATGACGGCCGTCGCGCCCGGCAATTGCCGCTGGACATCGCGCATCCAGGTGCCGACCTGAATCAGCGGCACTTCGGTGATGGCGTTGCAGACGTCGGCGTTGGCGCAGGCCGGAACCTGCACCGCCGCGCCCGGGTTGAAGGTCTGGCTGTAGCCTTGCGTCAACGCGCGGGCATAACCCTCCTGATTGGCCGCCACCCGCTCACGCAACTGGTCGATCAGACCGGCTGCGACACGCCGGGCCTCGCTGTCGATCTGCATCGACAGCGAACGAGTCTGCATGCCGGCCAAACCGAGCAGACCGAAAGCCGCAATAATCAGCGAAATCAGAACCTCAATCAGACTGATGCCCAGCTGTCGCTTCACGAGACTGTTCACGGCTGGCATCTCCCGGATTGCGGCTGTGTGACATCGATGCGCCCGGCGATGTTGACGGCCATGCAGCGTGCGAGATCAGAAGTCATGGGAACCGGCAAGGCACCCACTGCCGGGCCGAAGTCAAAGGCAAAATTGCCGGCTGGTCCGGCGACTCGCATACCGTTCCAGTTGTAGACGATCGCACCGGCGCCAGGCGCCCAGATCATCAGGCGCGAACTCAAGCCTGCACTAGATAACGACGCTTGCCGCCGAATGAGAATGTCCCCGGCTTCAAAAACATCGCCAGCATTGGGTGGGGTCTTGGCATAGACGATCCATCCCGCCGACCAGTCGTTGCCGCCGACGTTGCCCGCGGCTGCCTGACTGCAGGTGGCACCGTCCTCATTGGCGTTGATGCTGCGGCAAACACCCACGCGCACCCCGCGCATTGCGGCCTCCGAGCGTGCGAGTTCAAGTGCCGAGCGAAGCGTCGAGCTGCCCTCCGAAATCCGTGCGCTGACGATGAAGCGCTGAAAGGCGCCACTTGAAGAGGCCGCGAGGATGGCGACGATCGACACCACAGTGAGCAGTTCGACTAGCGTGAAGCCACTCGAGTCGCCGCGCGAGCCGACGGCCCCTGCACGCTTTTGGCAACCGATACGCTTAGTGTTCACCTGATTCGCCTCTGGCCAAAGCCCCGATTCATGTTGTTGCGGAAGGAGCCCGGAATTGCTCCCTTGACAAGCCTATCGGCCACGCCGGGACGAGGAAGATCAAAGCGACGAACGGACGGAAAGGCGGCGTGAACGCCGGGGCGAGCGTCGCAAGTCGCGCCAAAGCATTTCGCGCAATGGCCGAAGGCGTCGGCTAAGGTCTTCGCGTACCCTGCGGCTTGGGCTTTTTCGCTCGGGCAGCGGCCCGATCGCCCGCCAACAACAGGAGACTTCGACCATGTCCGACTTACTTGTGATCCGAAGCGATCGCGCGGGCCTCACCACCCTCACCCTGAATCGCCCCGACAAACTCAATGCGCTCACGCCGGGCGTCTTTATTCAGTTGCGGGCACACCTTGACGCGATCGCTCATGACGACAGCGTCGGCTGCGTCGTGCTGGCCGGTGCGGGCCGCTCTTTTTGCGCGGGTCACGACCTGGGGGCGATTGCCTCTGCCGAGCCCGCACCGAGCCCCTATTTCGAACCCGAGACCATCGATGCCCTCGAGTCGCTGCCCAAGCCCACCCTCTGTCGCCTGCACGGGCACTGCTTTACAGGTGGCCTCGAACTGGCGCTCGCCTGTGATCTGCTGGTGGCAGCCGAATCGACCCACCTTGGCGACACCCACGGACAGTGGGGCCTGGTGCCGGTCTGGGGCATGTCGGTCAGACTGCCGGAGCGCGTGGGTCGCGCGACAGCGAAAGAACTCATGTTCACCAGTCGCAGACTGTCGGCCCGCCAGGCGCTCGACATCGGCCTGGTTGATCGCTGCGTGCCGGATGATCAACTCGATGCGACCATCGAGGCGCTCGGTGCCGAAATCCTTGCGAACTCACGCGGCACCAACCGGATCGTCAAGGCGCTGATTGCCGATGGCGACGAACGGACCCGATCGCAGGCGCTGGTACACGAGCGCAAGCGACCGTATGGTCGACCGGACGACATGGCCGAGCGAATGCAGGCACGGCGTAAATAGCGTTTCAAGCAGCGGCAGGCGCAGGCCCTGACATGCCGGTGCCTGTGGCAGACTCGACCGCAGAACCATACACATTGCAAAAACAGGGAGACATCGCATGAGCTGGCAGCCGGAACTGGACGAACTCGCACGCCGCAAGGCCTTTGCCCACGAGATGGGCGGCGCGGACAAGGTCAAGCGTCAGCATGACGGCGGGCGTCTGACGGTTCGCGAGCGGATCGACGGCATGCTCGATGCCGGCAGCTTCCAGGAGGTTGGCACCCTCTCGGGCATCGGCGAATACGACGCCGACAATGCGCTGACCTCAGTCACACCGGCCAACTGCGTCTTCGGCCGCGGCATGGTTGAGGGGCGCTCTGTGGTGGTGGTCGGCGACGACTTCACCGTGCGCGGCGGGTCGGCCGATGCCTCGATCAGCGCCAAACCGCTGATGGCCGAGAACATGGCCGCCGAGTTTCGCCTGCCGATCGTGCGGATCATCGAGGGATCGGGCGGCGGCGGCTCTGTAAAAACCATCGAAACCAAGGGTGCGGCCAATCTGCCTGGCGGCGTGGGCGGCACCCAGGGCTTTTACATGATGACCGCCAACCTCGCCAACGTGCCGGTGGTCGGGATCGGCCTGGGATCGGTGGCCGGTCTGGGCGCGGCGCGCCTGGCGTCGAGCCACTTCTCGATCATGAGCACCAGTTCGGCGATGTTCGTGGCCGGCCCGCCGGTCGTGGCCCGGCTCGGTCAGCCGCTGACCAAGCAGGAGCTGGGTGGTGCCGACATCCAGACCCGCAGCGGCGCGATCGACAATGCGGTCGAGACCGAAGCCGAGGCCTTCGAGCAGGCCAGGCGCTTTCTGTCCTACCTGCCCTCGTCGGTTCATTCACTTCCGCCGATCATTGCGTGCAGCGACGATCCGCAACGCGCAGACGAGTCACTGCTGAGCGTGATTCCGCGCAATCGCAGGCAGATCTACAAGGTCCGACCGATCATCGAGACGGTCGTCGACAAAGGGTCGTTTTTCGAGATGGGCCGCAATTTCGGACGCTCGATTGTGGCAGGCCTCGCACGCTTTGACGGCCATCCAGTGGTGCTCTTTGCAAGCGACCCGTACCACAACGCCGGCAGCTGGAACGCCGAGACCTGCCAGAAGGTGGTGCGCTTTGCCGACCTGGCCGAGACCTTTCACCTGCCGGTGGTCTACCTCATGGACTGCCCCGGCTTTCTGATCGGCCTGGAGGCCGAGAAGACCGCGACCATTCGCCACGGCGTACGCGCCATGGCCGCCATGAACCAGACCAGCGTGCCCTGGTGCACGATGATCATGCGCAATGCCTATGGCGTAGCGGGTGCGGCGCATCAGCCGGGCGGACGGCTGTCGCTGCGCTATGCGTGGCCGTCAGCCTCGTGGGGCTCGCTGCCACTCGAAGGTGGCATCGAGGCGGCCTACCGCGCCGATATCGATGCCGCGGCTGACCCGGCAGCCAAGATGAAAGAGATCGAGGGGCGTCTGAATGCCTTGCGCTCGCCCTTCAGGACTGCCGAGAAATTCTGGGTCGAGGAGATCGTCGACCCCCGCAAGACCCGATCGCTGCTGTGCGATTTCGCGCGACTGGCCGCACCGGTCCGCACCACAGGGAAAGTCAGTCTTTCGATGCGGCCCTGACATTGAAGATGCGAAACGTGGCCTGAGCAAAGGCCACGGCTTCATCCATCGCATCGACGATTTCTGCGCGCACGAACACCGTGCGACCGGTCTTTCGGGTGGTGGCCACCCTGCAGGTGAAGGGCCCCTGCTTTGCCGGCGCCACGTATTGAATGCTGCAGTCGACCGTCGCGCAGCCGCTGTCCTCATCGGCAGTCGACAGCGCCGCAAACGCCATGCTGGTATCCATCAGCGTGAACAGAATCCCGCCATGAGGTTGCGGCGTGGGCCAGCACACCTCGGGGCGTGGGGTCATCGTCGCTTGGGCAACGCCGTCGGCACAGGCATCGATCCGGATGCCGATGGTGCGATAAAGCGGGTTGTCATTGAGGCGGGCAAGGGCGTCGGGTGAATACTTCATCTCTGGGTCTCCTGACTGTTGCCGCAAGGTAGCAGAATGATCCTGCGAGCCCTCTGATCACGGGGTATGCTCGTTCCACGTTCTGCGATCGACAGGACGACAACGCCCTAGAGCGACAATCCACTGGAGGAGACGCCATGTTGAGCTTCGTTGTTTCGAAGATGCACCTGCTGTCCGTTCTTGCTGTTGCCATCACTGCCAGCCTTGCGCTCGTGCCAGACACTGCACGGGCACAGGACTATCCCAACAAGCCCATCAAGTTCGTCGTCAGTTCGCAGGCTGGTGGCGTGGTCGATATTCGCGCACGGCGATTCGGCGTGCGGCTGGGCGAACTGCTCAAGCAGCCGATTGTTGTCGACAACAAGCCCGGCGCATCGACCACCATCGGTGCCGACTTCGTCGCCAAATCAGCCCCCGATGGCTATACAGCGCTGTTCGGTGGCAATACCGAAGTGGTCACCGTGCCGGCGCTGGGCATGCCGATCAAATATGACCCGATCAAGGACTTCATCCCGGTGGCGCAATTTACCCTGGGCTACCCGGTCTTCGTGGTGAACGCCGGCCTCGGCGTCAAGAACATGGCCGAGCTGGTCGCCTGGGCCAAAGCCCGCCCGGGGCAGTTGCTGTGCGGTACCTCCGGCCACGGCAGCGGACAGCATTTCTCCTGTGAACTGCTGGCGCGCAACGCCAAAATCGAGCTTCGCACCGTGCCCTACAAGGGGACCGGTCCGATGCTTCTCGATACCGCCGCCGGGCAGGTCCATATCGCGATCGGCTTTCTGGCCGAAGTCGACAAGCAATACATCGTGCCGGGCAAGGTCATTCCGTTCGGTGTGCTTTCGCCCAAACGGATCGCACGATTTCCTGATCTGCCGACCATGGGTGAAATGGGCTATGTCGGCTTTGACATGATGTCCTGGACCGGCCTGTTCGTGCCTGCCGGCACGCCGAAAGCCATCGTCAACCGGCTCAATGCCGAAATCACCAAGGTGGTTCGGGAGCCCGAATTCGCGACATGGCTGGCCGAGACCGGCAGCGAAGTCGTGACTCCGACTCCCGAGCAGTTTCGCGACTTCACGCAGGGTGAACTGGCGCGCTGGAAGAAAATGTCGGACGAATTCGGGATCAAGGCAGAACAGCAGTAGCGGATGGTCGGTAAGGCGCCAGAGGCCTGGAATCCAGACTGCTGGCGCCTGATCACGCAATTGACTCGCGTCAATGTAATGGATTGTTCAAGCCTTGCCGGAATGCCTTCAGCGCGCGCCTGGGGTCGATGCGCCGACAGGCGAGGCCGAGCCGTCTCTCGGTGGTCGTACTTCACAAGATCGCGATGAGCACTGAGTTGCCTTCCGACACCACAAACTCCCGCAATCTGTGGGTTGGCCTCATGTCGCTTGCCCAGCTGATTTCCTGGGGCAGTCTTTACTACACCTTTTCGCTGCTGATGCCGGTGATCGAGCAGGATCTCGGCGCAAGCCGGGTCGAGGTGAGCGGCGCCTTCAGTGCGGCGCTGCTGGCGAGCGGCCTGGCCGGTCTGGTGGTCGGACGACTCATCGATCAGGGCCACGCCCGCGCGGTGATGTCGATCGGCTCGATCGGGGCCGGACTGCTGCTCCTCGCTCATTCGCGAGTCACCAGCGTTGCCGGCCTCTACGCAGTCTGGATCGGACTCGGCATCGCCATGGCCTGCATCCTCTACGAGCCGGTGTTCACAGTGCTGATTCGCCGCTGGCCCAAGGACTACCGTCGTTCACTGATCGCGATGACCTTTCTTGCCGGACTGGCATCCACTGTGTTCATTCCGCTGTCGGCCTGGATGATTGAGGCGCTCGGCTGGCGCGATACCTGCCTGGTGCTGGCCGCGATGCACTTTTTTCTGTGTCTGCCGATCCATCTGCGCATGCTCAGGGACGAGCCGCCCGGCCGACTCACAGACGACCGAATCGCCGCGTCGGCCAGCGTGTCGGATGGCACTGTGGCGAGTGTGCGCGCGCTGGCCACCTCGCCCGCTTTTGTGCTGATCACCGTGTTCAGCTTCGTCTTCATGGGACTGAGCGCGGCACTCTCCGCTCACATGGTGCCGCTGTTGCGCGAGCGCGGATTGCCCGATGCCTGGGCAGTGGCGGTCCCGGCGAGCATCGGTGTGATGCAGGTCATCGGTCGGCTGGTGCTCTTTGTATTTGAGGGCCGGATCGATCCGAAAAAGCTCGACCTGATCATCCCGTTACTGATGCCGCTGTCACTGCTGCTGCTGTTGGTCGGTGGCGGCAGCACTGGCGCGGCGTTGGCCTTTGCCGCGTGTTTCGGTGTGGGCAACGGCCTGATCACCATTGTCAAGGCAACCGCGATTGCAGCCTATGTCAGTCGCGACCGGGTGGCGGTGCTCTCAGGCCTGCAGACCCTGCCCGGTGCGATCGCACGGGCCTGCGGCCCGATCATGCTGGCAGCACTCTGGACCTTCTCCAGCAGCTATACCGTCGGTTTGTGGCTGCTGATGCTGGCAAGCGTCGTGGCGACGGGACTGCTGGCTGCGGCGCAAAAACGGGCCTTGCCGCAGTCTTGATGGGGTGGTGATGGCGCCATTGCAGGGCGGCGCGCAGGCGCTCACACCTTGCGATACCAGGCAATCCCTTGAGCATCGAGCTCACGCACCGCTTCGCCTCGGGCAATCAGATAGTTCAGATGCGCAATCGCCTCGCCGGTTGCAAGACCAAGCACCTGATTGCCATTGATCGGACGGGCAAAGAGCGAACCGAAGACATCGATCACCCGACGCGGCTCGGCGAGCCGGTCGCGAAGTCGATCGAGGCCCCGTTCATGGCCGCCGGCCAGCCGATCGAGACGGGCATGCAGACCATAGAAGGGTTCATTGTGGGCCGGCAGCACCAGCACATCGTCAGGAATGTCGCGCTTGAGCATGGCAATGGAGTCGAGCCATTCACCCAGCGGATCGCCATCGGGTTCGGTCGGGAACACCGACACATTCGAGGAGATACGGGGCAGCACCTGATCGCCCGAGATCAGCAGTTTGGCTTGCGCGTTGTAGAGGCAGGCATGCTCGGGCGAGTGACCTCGGCCGACGATCACCTGCCATTCGTTGGCGCCGAGTTGCAACACCTGGCGGTCGCGCAATCGCTTGTAATGCTCCGGCAGGGCTGACACACCTTTGCCGAAGCCGCCGAAGCGCGATCGGTAGTGCTCGATGGCCTCATCGCCCCAACCCGCCGCCCGATAAAAGCTGATGCCATCCTCGGGCGCACTTCGACCGGTATCGGCCACCAGCACGCGACAGGTCAGGTATTCGAGCCGGGTCATCATCAATTCGATGCCGAACTCGCGCGAGAGCCATCCGGCCATGCCGACATGGTCGGGATGCATATGCGTGACGACAAGGCGCCTGGGCTTGTTCGGGGCCAGATCTTCGGCCAGCACCCGGGTCCAGGCCGCGATGGTCTCCGGGTTGTGGACACCGGTATCGACCAGCGTCCAGCCGCCCTCCTCTTCGATTGCCCACAGGTTGATGTGGTCAAGCGAAAACGGTAGGGGCATGCGGATCCAGCGCACGCCCGGCGCCACTTCGCAGGTCTGCCCGTCATTGAGGACCGGCAGCGGGTAGCTCAGGCCGTAGCGATCGACTTCGCGGCCGTCCTGAGGCTCGAGCGCCTCAGTGTCTGTCGAGAGCAATGAGGCATCGGGGACGCCAACTGGGGCGCTGGCAGCAACGCGGTGTGATTCCTTGTGACGATCCATCGCAGACGGCCCCGAAAGCGGGGCCCCTCAGATCGGGTCCCAGTTGAAAACGTCGCCTGAGCGTACCAGAGGATAGAAGCTCGCCTCCATCGAGGGCATGGCGTGCGCTGCGATGGATTCGGGTGTCCAGCCTTCACTGCGATGCACCGAGCGCTGCGGCCTGCTCTGGCTCATCAGGAAGATCTCGTTGGCACGCACCGCGAAGATCTGCCCGCTGACTGCCTTGGCCTGCTCACTGCACAGATAGACCGCCAACGGCGCAATCTTGGCGGTCTCCATGACCTGCATGCGAGCCAGGCGCGCCTGCTGCTCGGGGGTATCCGACGGGATCGTGCCGATCAGCCGGCTCCAGGCAAAGGGCGAGATGCAGTTGGAGCGCACGTTGTAGCGCTGCATGTCGAGGGCGATCGACTTGGACAGCCCGACGATACCGAGCTTGGCCGCCGCATAGTTGGCCTGACCGAAGTTGCCGATCAGACCCGAGGTCGAGGTCATGTGCACGAAGGCGCCACGCTCTTCGCTCTTGAAGATCGCCGCTACTGACTTGGCCATGTAGAAAGAGCCGTTGAGGTGGACGTCGATGACCGCTTTCCACTCCTCGACCGACATGTTGTGAAAGATGCGATCGCGCAGGATGCCGGCATTGTTGACCACCGCATGGACTGTGCCGAAGGCATCGACCGCAGTCTTGACGATGCGGTTGGCGGACTCCCACTCGGCCACGCTGTCGGTATTGGCCACCGCGGTGCCGCCGGCCTTGCGGATTTCATCGACCACCTGTGCGGCCGGGCCGTCATCGTGCCCCAGACCATCGGCGCCCACGCCCGGGTCGTTGACCACCACCTTGGCCCCTGCGGCCGCCATCGCGAGCGCGATATCGCGCCCGATTCCCCGGCCCGAGCCGGTCACGACTACAACCTTGTCTTTCATCATGCTCATGATGCGGTGTCTCCCGATGTTGATAGACTTACTCTACCTGAAGAATGCCATTCTCCAGGAAAAATGGCCTGCACCAAGCCGACGGCGCACCGCCCAAATCATCGGTGTCGTTCGAAGCCAAACTCCAAATCGGGGTCAGATGACAATAATGGCATCGACACTGTTTTGGCGACGCCAGCAACAACAAGGAAGACGCAATGAATGCTGCAAACGCGACCACCATCGCGACGCCCGCCGGCGCGCTCTATGGACCCGATCATGTCCAGCTTCAGGACTCGCTGAAAAAGTTCATCGACGCCGAAGTCAATCCGCATGTCGATGAATGGGAGAAGGCCGAGATCTTTCCGGCCCATGAACTCTTCAGAAAAATGGGCAAGCTCGGCTTTCTCGGCGTCAACAAGCCGGTCGCCAACGGCGGCATGGGGCTCGACTATTCGTATGCCGCCGCCTTTGCCGAGGCGCTCTCGCACATCCGCTGCGGCGCCATCCCGATGGCCATCGGCGTGCAGACAGACATGGCCACGCCTGCACTGGCCAAGCATGGCTCGGATGAGGTCAAGCGCGAATTTCTGGAGCCCTCGATCAGCGGCGAGTATGTGGCCTGCCTGGGCGTGTCGGAGGTCGGCGCCGGTTCGGATGTGGCCTCGATCAGGACCACCGCCCGCAAGGACGGCGACGACTACATCATCGATGGCGGCAAGATGTGGACCACCAATGGCACCCAGGCCGACTGGATCTGTCTGCTGACCAATACCTCCGAGGGTTCGCATCACCGCAACAAGACCCTGATCTGTGTGCCGATGAAGACCAGAGGGGTTGAGGTGGCACGCAAGCTCAAGAAGGCCGGCATGAATGCCTCTGATACTGCGCAGCTTCATTTCGACGGTGTGCGCGTGCCGCAGCGCTATCGCATCGGTGAGGAAGGAATGGGCTTTGCCTACCAGATGCAGCAGTTTCAGGAAGAGCGGCTGTGGGCCGGCGCAGGCTGGCAAAAAAGCGCGTTCGTCATTCAGGAAACCATCGACTATCTGCGTGAGCGCAAGGCCTTCGGCAAGCCCCTGCTCGACAATCAGTACATCTACTACAAGCTCGCCGAACTGCAGACCGAGGTCGAGGCGGTCGGTGCGCTGTTTCACAAGGCGGTCGGTCTGTATGTCGCCGGCAACGACGTGACGCAGCTCGCCTCGATGGTCAAGCTCAAGGGCGCTCGCGTGGCGCGCGAAGTGGCTGACTGGTGCGTCCAGTTCTGGGGCGGTATGGGCTACATGGAGGAGACCCGCGTCAACCGCTTCTGGCGTGACACCCGCCTGGGATCGATCGGTGGCGGCGCGGATGAAGTGATGATGGGCATCATCGCCAAGACCATGGGCATCATGCCGAGACAGGGTTAGTCAGGCGCGCACTGCGTCGATTCAACAACAGGACCAGGGAGACCCAACGTGAGCGAAGCCGCTGTTCTGTCGAGCACTGCCGACGGAATCATGACCATCACCCTCAATCGGCCGGCAGTCCTCAATGCCATGAATGCCGATCTGCTCGCACAGCTTGGCGCGGCGTTCGCTGCGGCTAAGCATGATGACGATGTGCGGGCCGTGTTGCTGACCGGGGCCGGGCGGGGATTTTGTGCTGGCGCCGATCTGTCGACCAATTCGATGCGCACCGGCAGCGACGTGCAGGAAATGATGCGGCAGCGCTATCACCCGATCATCCTGATGATGCGGCAGTTTCCCAAACCGATCGTGGGCGCGATCAACGGCACCGCAGCCGGCGGCGGCATGAGCCTTGCTCTGGCCTGCGACATCGTGCTCGCGGGCGAGTCGGCCACCTTCCTGCAGGCCTTCACCAAGATCGGGCTGGTACCCGACTGCGGCAGCACCTGGTTTTTGCCCCGCATGGTGGGCGATGTGCGCGCGCGGGCGCTGATCATGATGGCCGACAAGATCCCGGCGCGCGATGCCCTGCAGTATGGGCTGGTCTGGAAGGTGATTGCTGACGACGCGCTGATGAACGAGGCACGCGCCTGTGCGGCGCGCCTGGCAGGCATGCCGACCCGCGCCTATGACCTGGTCAAGCAGGCACTGGCAGCAAGCTCATCGAATGGACTGGCCGAGCAGCTCGAGCTCGAGGCTCGACTGCAGGGCCAGGCGGTGCGCACTGACGATCATCGCGAAGGCGTCACGGCCTTTCTTGAAAAACGCCCACCGGTTTTCAAAGGCCGATAAGCCGCCCCCATTGCTGCGAACTCGGGCCCGATGATCAGACCGACGTTCAGGCAGACCGCGTCCTCAGCCGATTTTTTGTCAATCCCATTCAAGGAGACCCAGCATGTCAGAAAAAGCAGTGCTGTCAGCCGTCAATAACGGCGTCATGACGATCACCCTCAACCGCCCCGAGGTGCTCAATTCGCTGAATATGGCGCTGCTGGCTGATCTGCGCGATGCGCTTGCTGCGGCCAAGGCCGATGCCTCGGTGCGGTCTGTGCTGCTGACCGGTGCCGGCCGCGGCTTTTGCGCGGGTGCCGATCTGGGCCAGACCGGCAGTGAACGCGGCAAGACCGATGTCGAACAGAGTCTGCGCGAAAAATACCATCCGATCATCCTTGCCATGCGCCAGTTTCCCAAGCCGATCGTGGGTGCGGTCAATGGCATTGCTGCAGGGGCGGGTATGAGCATCGCGCTGGCCTGCGACATCGTGCTGGCCGGGGAGTCGGCTGCTTTTTTGCAAGCCTTCACCAAAATCGGTCTGGTGCCCGACTGCGGCAGCACCTGGTTCTTGCCGCGCATGGTGGGCGATGTACGGGCGCGAGCGCTCATCATGATGGCCGACAAGATCAGCGCCGCCGACGCCCTCCAATATGGGCTGGTCTGGAAGGTTCATGCGGATGCTGCGCTGATGGACGAGGCCCGCAAGAGCGCCGAATGGCTTGCGCAGATGCCGACCCGCGCCTACGACATGATCAAGCAGGCGCTGGCCGCGAGCCAGGGCAACGGCCTTGGCGATCAGCTTGAAATCGAAGCCATGCTGCAGGGCCAGGCGGTGCGCACCAAGGACCATCGGGAAGGCGTGACCGCGTTTCTCGAAAAGCGTCCGGCAAAGTTCGTCGGGGAATAATCAGGTCGGCCTGCGAACCGACCAGATCGCTCGATTCTGCTGCCTGGATCTGCTGACAAGAAAGACCGCGCGATGGTGCGCAGCGCGGGCAGTGCTCGATCGATAGGGCAGATACAGGGATGGCAGGGTTGGCAGGGATCGTGGGGGTGGGCTAAGGCATGAGATTCACGGTGCCGCCCACGCTCACCACAACCTCGGACTCGCCGCCATCGGTTGGCACCGGGGGCGGCGCCGACGCCGCCATCGGCATGGCTTCGGCACTGCGTCCCATGTAGACCGGCCTTGGCTGAAAATTGCCCCCCGGTCGCAGCGACAGCTCGCGGATCTGATAGGACTTGAAGCCAAACGCGGCGGCAGCCTGTGTTGCCTTGTTCTGGAAGCTCTTTGCGGCCTCCGTCAGCAGACGGTCCTCTTCGGTGCGCCTGCGCTCCGAAGACAGTCGGAACGCCACACTCGCGAGCTGCATCTTTTCAGATAACCGACCACTGAGTTGTGCGAGCTGCTGCAGCATGCGCGACTCGAGCACCACCTCGCCGCGAACACGCCAGCCGTTGGGCTTGCCTTCGCGGGCGAAGTTGGGGACGGTCGACAGCGACCCGAGGCGCGCACGCACGCCCTCGACACGACGGGCCTCGGCAATGGCGGCATTGAGCTGCGAGACGACCGCCTCATTGATCGGAGCGAGTTGCTGTCCGTCGCGCTCGAACGCCAGCACGACGACCATCTCGTCATTGGTAATCGTGGCGCTCGCCATCGCGTCGAGTTGAAGCGTCGGGGTGGACGCTTGGGTGGACGCGGCCGTCGCCAGCTTGGCGCCCATCAGGCCAAGTATCAGACTGGCGGCGCAGACTGCAGCGGTGCGAGCAACCGGCCCTGCGCGGCGTCGGTGGGTATTCATCGCGAAGCTCCTTGAGAATGAAAGTCGGACCAGCAAGGTATCGGCTCGCTGGCGGGGTAGGCAATGCTGGTGGCGGCCTTGATGGCACGCAATACAGCGGTCGCAGTGACCGCGGCGGCCGCGGTTGCGAGAGCCACCGGATGCAGGGTGTTGCCGGTACGACCGGTCGAGAGCGCAAAAAGGGTGTCGCCATCGAAGGCGGTATGCACCGGGTTGATGGTGCGGGCCAGTCCATCATGGGCGCATTGAGCCAGCTTGCGGCATTCGGCCTTGGTGAGCATGGCGTCGGTGGCCACACAGCCGATCGTGGTGGATCCGCCAGGCATGAGTCGCTGCGGCAAATCGCCTGCTAGCAGACTCGCCGTGGTGTTGCGCAGGCGCTTGCCATCGGCAGTGCGCGCACCGGCGATCGGCAGCGCAGTCTGGGGATCAATGACGTCGCCAATTGCATTGACTGCCACGAGCGCGCCGACCGTCACACCCGAAATCCGAAGTGAGGCCGATCCGATGCCACCGCGCATCGCGTGCCCGATGCCCCAGAGCTTGCCGACCGTCGCACCTGCACCGGCACCCACCGAGCCTTCGGCCGGCGGCCGGGTCGATGCGGCCTCGCAGGCCAGGCGCCCTGCCCGGGCATCCGGTCGGATTGAAGGATCGCCGAGCAGCAGGTCGAACAGGATCGCCGCCGGTACGATCGGTACGCGCACTGGCCCGACGGCCAGTCCCACACCGCGCTCTTCCAGCCAGGCCACCACACCGCTTGCCGCGTCCAGCCCGAAAGCACTGCCGCCCGCAAGCACCAGTCCATGGATGCGTTCAACTGCATTGACCGGGTCGAGCAGATCGGTTTCACGGGTGCCGGGTGCTGCGCCCCGCACGTCGACGCCTGCGACCGCGCCTTCGGGCGTCAGGATCACGGTGCATCCGGTGGCGCGGCGCGGATCGGTGTAATGCCCGACCGACAGGCCTGCGACATCAATGACACTGTCGCGCCGGGGCGCATCAGCAACAGACGGATCCTGCGTCGGGTCGTTTGATGTCATCCCGCGACTGTACGCAATCCACGCAAGTCAGGCATCCTGCCGGGCTCAATCTGCAGGCCATTTCCTGGAAGGCGGGCGACATTGATCGAATTCGCGGTATTTGCACTCACCCTGCTTGGTGTGGCCTTGCTGCACAGGTATTCGCTGATCGTGGCAGCCTCGAACCCCGGTGGCAGCGGCAGTGTGGTGGGCGACACCACCACCACGATGATGTGGATTGCGGGCGCCTCAGCGCTGGCGGTGCTGGCCTATCTCGGGGGTTTCGGGGGTTTCGCCGTCTTGCTGCTGGTGTATGGCTGGCATCCGTCGATGCTCAGGCTGACCTGACGAGTGAATCGTTTGAGTGATGAGCCGTTTGCAAAAGGTTCGCGCCGTATTGCGCATCTCGACATGGATGCGTTTTACGCGTCGGTCGAACTGCTGAGTCGCCCGGACTTACGCGGCCGGCCGGTGGCCATCGGCGGACGCGGTGATCCGACCCGCCGCGGCGTGGTCACGACAGCCACTTATGAAGCGCGTGCATTCGGCATCCATTCGGGCATGGCGCTGTCGATTGCAGCGCGAAAATGCCCGGAATGTGTCTTTTTGCCGGTTGATTTCGAGCGTTACCGGAGGGTCTCGCGCCAGTTCAAGGCTGCGATCTCGCAAGTGACCGAGGCGATCGAAGACCGCGGGATTGACGAGGTCTATCTCGATCTGACGCCGCTTGAGGCAGACGCCCGTGAACTCGCCCTGATGCTGCAAAAGCAGGTTTTCGATGCGACCGGGCTGAGCTGCTCGATCGGGATCGCCCCGAACAAGCTGATCGCCAAGATCGCCTCCGACCTCGACAAGCCGGGCGGCATCACCCTGATCGGTCGAGATGACATCGGCCAGCGCATCTGGCCCCTGCCTGCCCGCAAGATCCCGGGGGTCGGACCCAAGGCCGATGCGCGCCTGAGCCAACTCGGCATCTCAACGATCGGCCAGCTCGCCGCCCGCGATCCGGCGTGGTTGTCCGAGCAGTTTTCGCCTCGCTACGGACAGTGGCTGCACCGGGCGGCGCATGGGCACGATGACCGCCCCCTCGATCTGAACCCCGAACCCCGTTCACGCAGCCGGGAGACCACTTTCCAGAACGATCTGCATCCGGTGCGCGACTGGCAGGTGCTGGCGCAGACGATCGCCGCGTTGTCGAAGCAGGTTGGCGAAGATCTGAAAAAGCGTGGCTATCGCGGCCGTACAGTGGGCATCAAGCTGCGCTTTGCAGACTTTCAGACGATCACGCGCGACCGCACGGTCGACACGCCCCTGGACGACGGGACATCGATCCGGCGCCTGGCCTTCGAGTGCCTGGGGCGCATTGCTCTTGAACGTCCGATTCGGCTGGTGGGCGTGCGGGTGGGCGAATTGTCGCCGGCCGATGAGTCGGTCGGCACGATGCATGGTACGACTGCCAAACCCGCGCCGCGAAGCGACGAGGGCACGCTGCCGCTCTTTGACGAGCAATGAGCATCGGGCATCGGGCTGTCGATGGTCAGCAGACTGCCCGACGCCTGCCCCATGTTTCGCCCGGCGTCGCGGTGCCAGGCACTGAGTGATGCAGCGCGGATAATCCGCCCATGACGAAGCCTATATTGAACCGCGCGCCGCAGGATGCAATGGCGTATGCAGCACACACGCTGCTCGCCGGCTGCGCCTTGCCCGGTGCCTGGCAGGGAGCCGAGACCTGGACGGTACTCGATCTGAATTTCGGCGCGGCTGCAGCCCTGCTGGCCACGCTGAGGGCCTGGCATGACGATCCGCAGCGCCCGGCACGCCTGCACTATGTGGCACTCACAGGGTCCCCAATCTCGAGCGGGGCGCTGCGCGAGCGCCTCACGCAGCAGGGTATCGACGCGGCGTCAGCCGGAGGGTCTTGCGAATCGGGACGGCGTGTGCAGCGCGATCTGGCCGATCTTCTCGATCAATGGCCGATCGCGCTCAAGGGCGTCAGTCGCATCGAGCTGGCCGGCGCCCGGATCCAGCTGACGCTGGCCGCGGGGCCGCCGGCAGCGTTGTTGCCAGGGCTGGTACCGCGTATCGATTCGCTCTATCTGCCCTATGCCGATAATGCTCAGGCTCATCTGACCCCACCGATGCTGCGGGCAGCGCTATCCAGGCTGGCCCCAGATCGGCGTGCCGCACTCGCCGGGATCGATCGCTCGACCGAGATACCCGGATCGATCCTGGCAAGCCTGTCAGATGCCGGAATGAAGCTGGAGTTGATTGGTGCCAGCGGATTGGTCGCCTTCGGTCTTGATCGCCGGCACGGGCACTCGTTTGCTCTGCCAGCACCCCTTGATGAGCGCCATGCGCTGGTTATCGGCAGCGGACTGGCGGGATGCGCGACGGCCTTCGCACTGGCCCGCCGCGGCTGGACGATCGAGCGCTTCGATCAGGGCGATCACGACCTCGTCGGCGCCTCGGGCCAGGCCTCGCTTGCTCACCATCCCTCGATCACCTCGGACGATGCGCCGTTTTCCCAGCTCACACGGGCAGCCCTCCGGTTGAGTCAGGGCCACTACGACGTCGGTGGCGTCACTTGGTCCGGAAGGCTCCAGCTGTGCACACCCGATGAGGCCGAGCGTGCCTGCGCCGGCAGCCCGGCCGAATGGGCCGAGCCGGTCGGCGTCGCCCAGGCCTGCGCCCGGGCCGGATTGGCCTTGCGCTCGGGCGGCATCTGGATGCCAGGAGCCGGTCATGCCGACCCGGCAGTCTTGACAGCAGGATGGGCGATCGGCGGCATTCAGACGCATTACCAGACCCGCGTGAGCCGACTCGAACGCCGGGGCGACCGATGGCACGCCCTCGCCCCCGACGGGCAATGTCTGGCACAAGCCGCGCAGGTGGTCATCGCGGCAGGAGCGCAGACCGGCAGTCTGTCGATCTGCGGCGATCGGTCCGCGTCAGCCTTTGCGCTCGCCGATGCCTTCGATGCGGCTTGCCTTCAGCACCGACCCGGGCGCAGCCTGTGCGTCACCCTCCCGCGTGGCGCCATGCCCTCATGCGTGGTGGGTGGCAATGGCCATGCCATTCCGATTGATGGCCAAGGCCTGCTGCTTGGGCCTGCCGACCCGGGCGATTCTGTGGCTGACCACACTGAGCAGGCCCGTGCGGCGACGGCCATCTGGCATCGGTACAGTGAGTCGCTCCAGAACCCGGTCACGCCGCTGTCGATGCGCTTTCATCCGGCCGGGATGCGGTTGTCGACGCGCGATCATCTCCCACTCGCCGGCCCGGTCCCGGACATCGGGCAGATCGCCCGGCAGCGCGACAGCATGATTCGACGCGATCGTTCACCCCTGCCTGCGATGCAGGGCTTGTGGGTCGCGGCAGGCTTTGGCGGCCGGGGACTGCTCTGGTCGGTGCTGGCGGCCGAACTGATCGCCGCACGCCTTGATGCTGCGCCGGCACCAATCCAGCAAAGCCTCGCTCAGGCGCTCGATCCGGGTCGATTCATCCGGCGAGGATTGCGTCGCGACCGCAATATCGTTTGACCGACCGCGACCACTGTCCGTATCGTGCCGGGTCTGATTGACTGCCATGCTCACAGTTCTCGAAGTAACCATCCCGGTTTTTGCGCTGGTTTTATGCGGCTGGATCGCTGCGCGCCGTCGCTTGCTGAGTGCCGAGGGCATCGACGGCATCAACACCTTTGTGTTCATGTTCGCCTTGCCGCCGATGCTTTTTCGGGCAGTGTCGGCCTATCCGGTGTCCGAGTTCTTCGATATCCGGTTCGTAGCCGCCTATCTGGTCACCGGGTTGATCATCTTTTTTGGCACACAGGCGATCAGCCGGCTCGAGTCGACTGATCGCACTCAGAGCATCGGATTGGCGTTTGCGGCCACGCACGGCAACATCGGCTACCTCGGCCTGCCACTGATCGCACAGCTTGGCGATCCGCGCCGACTGCCTGGCATTGCGATGGCCCTGATCGTCGACATCTTCGTTGTGATCGTCATGTCGATCGTGCTGTTCGAGTTTGCGCGCAGCAGCAATCAGACCGCGATCTCCCGTGGCGCCCAAATCCGCAAATCGATCATCGGTCTGCTGAAAACCCCGCTAATCCTGGGCATTGCGGCAGGCCTTCTCTTTTCATCGACCGGGTGGAAACTGCCGCCCTCGGCAGACACCTTCGTGAAGCTGCTGGGATCGGCCGCCGGGCCCTGCGCACTCTTTGCCATCGGCGCCTCGCTTGGCTCACGCAAGGCGGTCATTGATCGCACCGTGAGCGGTCTGGTCGCCATCAAATTGCTGGTCCATCCGGCACTGATGGCGCTGGCCATGCTGCTGTTTCGGGTCGAGCCAGGAATGGCCGCCGTGGGGATCCTGGCCGCCGGATTGCCGACTGCCAGCAATGCCTTCATTCTGTCCCAGCGTTACGGCGTCGATACTCAGGCCATGGGCGCAGCCATCGTGCTGGGCACCTTCGTGGCGGCGGCCTCGGTATCGTGCATCATCTGGCTGCTTGCCATCCCGATCGGCTGAGAGACGCTGATCAGGGCCTGCACAACCCACCCTCATTGCCATGACGACGAAAACCATCCCAATCGTTCGCTACGACTGTTCCAAGTGCCCCGGCTACTGCTGCAGCTATCCGCGCATTGAGGTCAAAGACGCCGATCTGGCCCGACTGGCGCGCCATTTCGGTCTCGATACCGCGCAGGCCGAAAAGCGCTTCACCCGCTGGTACGAACCGGGCGAGCGCATCCTCAGACACAGGAAAGACGAGGTCTACGGCTCGATCTGCCGATTTTTTGACACCACTGAGCGCCGCTGTACCGTTTATGAAGCCCGCCCCAAGGTCTGTCGCAGCTATCCCAATGGCAGCAAATGCGGCTACTACGATTTCCTGAAATTCGAGCGCAAACACCAGAACGACCCGGACTTCATTCCGTCGGCCTGACGCCTGCGCCGAAGCCGACCCAGGGCGACACTGTCGCCGGGTCGGTGGTCAGTCAGCGCCAGCCGCCGTGGTGATGGTGATGGCCGTAGCCATTTCTATAGCCTCGCGGGTAACCGTAGCCGTGTTCAGGACGGTAAACCACTACCGGCTGCTGATACACGGGAGGGTAGTAAGGATGCGCACCATACGCCGGCACTGACACATAGACCTGCGGTTGAGCATAGCCTTGGTTCTGAACGTAACCCTGCTGCGGCAGATAGCCCTGAGCTTGCACATAGGCCTGTGGCTGAACGTAAGCCGGCAGCGACGCATAGACCTGACGGGCGGGATAAGCCGGCGGCGGGTAGTAGACCGGCTGGGACGAATAGACCCGCGTGTTGGCGCTCGCAATCGCAGTGCCGGCTGCAGCACCGACCATGCCGCCCACGATGGCACCGGTTCCGCCACCAAAGGCCTGACCCATCAGGGCACCGGCGCCTGCGCCGACCACTGCACCTGCCACAGCGCTACCGTCGAAGGCCTGAGCAGCCGGCACGGCGGCAAGCGAACCAATCAAACCCAAAGCGCAGAACAGTCGCGATTTCATGGACGTCAGACCTGAAAAAGTGCAGGAGCCTTCAATCTAATCGCGCGATTGGCTGTGTGGCGAGGAAAAACTGCAAGGAATGTAACGGGATGTCAGGGCACTGGGCAGTCATCGAGCGAGGTCACGGCAATCCGGCAAGGATCATCCGATGTACACCCTGGCATTGCGAAACAGCCTCATCCACGGCGATTCACCGGCCGTCCCCGTCACTCTGGGTGAACCGCTGATCGATTCGTCCGGTCGCCATGACCACTGAACCATCCGGAAGACCCGCTCCGGATGAGGCATCAGAATGGTCGCCCGCCCATCGACGCTGGTGTAGCCGGCGAGTCCGCCGGGCGAGCCGTTCGGGTTGGCCGGATAAGTGTCTGCAGCCGAGCCGTCACCGTTGACATGACGCAGCACCGCGAGCGCCCTTGCTGCATCGTCTGCGCGTGCGTGCTCGGCTCGCCCTTCGCCATGCGCAATCGCAATCGGCAGCCGTGATCCGACCATGCCCTTGAGAAAGAGCGAGGGCGAATCGAGCACCTCGACCATGCCGAAGCGCGCCTCGAAGCGGGCCGAGCGATTGGTGCGAAAGCGCGGCCAGTGCTCGGCGCCCGGGATGATCGCTTTGAGTTGCGAGAGCATCTGACAGCCATTGCACACACCGAGCGTAAAGGTCTCGGGACGCTGAAAAAACTCGACGAACTGCGTGGCAAGGTTGGCGTTGAAGAGGATGGTCCGTGCCCAGCCGGTCCCGCCGCCAAGGACGTCGCCGTAAGAAAAGCCGCCGCAGGCCACCAGACCGGCGAAATCGCGAAGTCGGTGACGCCCATCGATCAGGTCGGTCATGTGGACATCGTAGGCATCGAACCCCGCCAGATCGAACGCAGCCGCCATCTCGACCTGGCTGTTGACGCCCTGCTCTCGCAGCACGGCGACCCTCGGACGAGCTCCCACGCCAATAAAGGGCGCAGCGATATCGTTGGCAGGATCGAAACCGAGGTGTACGGCCAGCGGGGGCTGGGCGCCAGCGCCATGGCTGTCAAACTCTTCGCGGGCGCAGACCGGATCATCACGCAGCGCGGCGATCCGGTAGGAGGTTTCGCTCCAGGCGGCATGCAGCACCGCGCGCGGCTCGCCCCAGATCTTTTTGGCATCACGCCAGATCTCGATGACATCGCGGTCATTGGGCTTGCCGATCACGTTCGAGACGCGCGACAGCCCGGCTTCGCGCAAAACGCCGAGGACACGATCGCGCGCCGACTGGCGCACCTGGATCACGACCCCTGCCTCTTCGGCAAAGAGCGCCTTCATGCTCAGTTCGTTGCGCTGCACCGCCACCTGCTCGGGCCGGATCTTGAAGTCGCCCCAGTCGGCAGAATGCGGATCGATGGTCAGCATGTCGAGGTTGAGGGTGATGCCGCAATGACCGGCAAAGGCCATCTCGCAGACCGTGGCGAACAGACCACCGTCGGATCGGTCATGAATGGCCAACAGTTCGCCTGCTGCATTGAGTGCCTGCATCGCCGCAAAGCAGGTCGACAGAAGTTGAGGGTTGGCGACATCGGGCACGGTATCGCCAATCTGCTGGGTGACCTGCGCCAGCGCCGATCCGCCGAGACGATTACGCCCTTCACCGAGGTCGATGAGGATGAGGGTGGTGTCACCCAGGTCGGTGCGCAACTGGGGCGTGAGCGCGCGACGGACATCGGTGACCGGTGCGCACGCGGTCACGATCAGGGAGGTGGGAGATGCCACCTCGCGGGCGCTGCCATCAGTGTCCTGCCAGCGAGTGCGCATCGACAGCGAATCCTTGCCGACCGGAATGGCAATGCCCAGCGCGATAGCGAAATCGCTCGCTGCCTTGACTGCGTGAAAGAGATCGGCGTCGTCGTCAGGCGTGCCACAGGCGGCCATCCAGTTGGCCGACAGCTTGATCGTGTCGATGGCTGCAATCGGCGCCCCCATGAGATTGGTGACCGACTCCGCGATCGCCATCCGGGCCGAAGCGGCCGCGTCGATGACGGCAAGCGGTGTGCGCTCGCCGATCGACAGGGCATCGCCTGTGACGCCTTTGTGGTCGGTGAGACCGATCGCGCAATCGGCGACCGGCACCTGCCAGGGTCCGACCATCTGATCGCGGGCACTCAGACCGCCGACGGTGCGGTCGCCGATCGTGATCAAAAAGGACTTGGAGGCCACTGCCGGCAGGCGCAGCACGCTCAGGGCGACCTCGCCGAGATCAAGTCCGGACGCATCGACCGCCGGCAGGGCGCGCTGGCGGCTTTGGCCATCGCGATGCATGCGCGGCGGCTTGCCGAGCAGGACATCCAGGGGCATGTCGACCGGACGGCTGCCATCGGCGGCCTGGAGCACAAGCTTGCGATCGTCGCTGACCGTGCCGACCACCGCATAGGGGCTGCGCTCGCGCCGACACAGGAAGTCGAAGGTGGCAAGTGACTCGGGCGCAATCGACAGGACGTAACGCTCCTGCGACTCGTTGCACCAGACTTCGGCTGGCGACAGGCCGCTGGCCTGCAGGGGAATCTTGTCGATCTCGAAGACCGCGCCCCGATGGGCACCGTCGACCAGCTCGGGCAGCGCATTAGACAGACCGCCGGCGCCGACGTCATGGATCGACAGGATCGGATTGTCCTCGCCCAGGGCGCGGCAGGCATTGAGGACCTCCTGGGCGCGACGCTGCATCTCGGCGTTACCGCGCTGGACAGAATCGAAATCGAGCTCTGCGGTGTTGCTGCCCGAGCCCATGCTCGAGGCCGCACCGCCGCCCAGGCCGATGCGCATGCCCGGGCCGCCCAACTGGATCAGCAGCGAACCGGGTGGCAGATCGTGTTTGCCGACATGGATCGCATCGATGTCGCCGACACCACCGGCAATCATGATCGGCTTGTGATAACCGCGCACTGCGCCGCCGACCTGTTGCTGGTAGGTGCGGAAATAGCCGACGAGATTGGGCCGACCGAACTCGTTGTTGAAGGCCGCGCCGCCCAGTGGGCCGTCGATCATGATTGACAGCGGAGTGGCGATTCGCTCGGGGCCGCCCAGGAACTCGGGCTTGGCGGGTCGGCCGTCGATCGGTGCGGTCACATCCTGGGCGGTCTCCCAGGGCTGCTCAAAGCCCGGAATGCGCAGGTCCGACACCGAAAAACCGGTCAGGCCGAAACGGGGCCGTGAGGCGCGCCCGGTGGCGCCTTCGTCGCGGATTTCGCCGCCCGAGCCGGTGGCTGCGCCGGGAAAAGGCGAGATGGCAGTCGGATGATTGTGTGTCTCGACCTTGAGGACGGTGTGGACCAGCGCGGGCTCCCAGACATAACGGGCGTTCTGACCCTTCTGGATTGCAAAAAAGCGCTGCGATGGCCCGCCTTCGATCACCGCAGCATTGTCGGAATAGGCCACCACGGTGCCCTGCGGATGGGCGGCATGGGTGGCGCGGATCATGCCAAAGAGGGAGGTGTCTTGTGCCTGGCCATCGAGGGTCCAGGTGGCATTGAAAATCTTGTGGCGGCAGTGTTCGGAGTTGGCCTGCGAAAACATCATCAGCTCGACATCAGTCGGATCGCGACCGGCAGCAGTGAAGGCATCGAGCAGATAATCGATTTCGTCGGACGACAGGGCCAGACCCATCGCGATATTGGCCTGATCGAGGGCGGTGCGACCCAGGGCGCCGACCGGTACGGTCAGCAGCGGCTTGCCCGGCAGGTCGGCAAAGAGCGCAGCGATGTCGGCGGAGTGCTCAACCGGGGCGAGCACCGATTCGGTCATGCGGTCATGAAGGAGTGCGGCGAGCGCATCGCGTTGGGCAGCAGTGAACTCGTCGCCGGGAGATCGCACACCGAACAGGCCGGCGAGAAGACCGCCCAAGCCCTTTCGCAGGGTGAGCGCATAGGACACACCACGCTCGATACGGCTGACCTGATCGAGCCCGCACAGGCGGGCGATTTCGGTGGCCTTGCTCGACCAGGGGCTGACCGTCCCGAGGCGCGGCATGACCCACAGCACGGATGCGCCAGCCGGTTCGGCGGCGACCGCCAGACCATCGTCGAGCAGCGCGGCGACCCGCGCCCGGGTGTCGGGCGACAGCGGCTGCGCCGATAAGACGACATGCAGCCAGGTGGCCTGGACGTCGGCGACGGCCTCATCGACCGACTGCAGCGCCTGCAACAGGCGGTTCAGACGGAATTCGGAGAGGGCAGCGCCACCCCGCAGTACAAGTGCTTCGGGCATTTGGCGAAGGGGCTAGAAGGAAGACCGAAAGTATAACGGGGGCCTGCGACGGTCCTCATTCGTCCACTGGCCTTGCGCGGGTTTAACCGATCTCACTTGACCTGTTTCACACTCGCTCGGCGCTCATGCCGACCCGAAACCGCCCCCACCCGGTGTCTCGATGACAAAACAGTCACCGGCGGCAAGTTCGGCGCTGCCGATATGCCCCATCGGCTCGATCCGCCCGTCAGCACGCAGGACATAATTGTTGGCGACTGCCCCGCTGGCGCCTCCGGCTGCGCCAAAGGGCGGCACCACCCGGCTGTTGCCCAGCATCGAAGCGGTCATCGGCTCGAGAAAACGGATGGCGCGAACGCCTCCGTCGCCGCCGCGCCAGCGCCCTGCCCCGCCCGAATGACGCCGGATCGCATAACCCTCCAGGCGCACCGGAAAGCGCAACTCGAGTACTTCCGGATCGGTCAGGCGCGAATTGGTCATATGCGTCTGGACCACCGCTGTGCCGTCGAAGCCGCCGGTAAGACGGCCCTTCGCGTCGAAAGTGCCGCCCGCACCCGAGCCGCCCGAAATCGTCTCGTAGTATTGGTGGCGCGCGCTGCCAAAAGTGAAATTGCTCATGGTATTCGGCCCGCAGGCCATGATGCCGAGCGCACCATAGAGCGCATTGGTGATCGACATCGAGGTCTCGACATTGCCGGCAACGACTGCCCCGGGATGATGGGGATTGAGCATGCAGCCTGGCGGTACGATGATGTCGAGTGGCTCAAGGCAGCCGGCATTCATCGGGATGTCGTCGTCGACCAGAGTGCGAAACACATAGAGCACCGCGGCGGTGGTGACCGCCAGGGGCGCATTGAAATTGTTCGGCTGCTGAGCGGACGTTCCGGTGAAATCGATGCTGGCACGTCGCGCCTGATGGTCAACCGTGATGGCCACACGGATGACCGCGCCATTGTCGAAGGGCAATTCGAAACGACCGTCATGCAGGGCGCCGATCACGCGTCGTACCGATTCGGCGGCATTGTCCTGGACGTGGCGCATGTAGGCCTGCACCACCGGCAGGCTGAAGTGTTCGACCATGCGCAGCAGTTCTTCGCGACCCTTCTCGTTGGCCGCGACCTGCGCCTGCAGATCGGCCATGTTCTGGTCGGGATTGCGCGCCGGATGCACTGCCCCGGTCAGCAGCGCCCGAAACTCGCGCTCGCGCAGCACACCGCCCGAGACCAGTCTGACATTGGTGAGCAGCACCCCTTCGTCATCGATGTGGCGGCTGTCGGGTGGCATTGACCCCGGGGTGAGACCACCGATGTCGGCATGGTGGCCGCGTGATCCGACCCAGAACAGCAGCTCGCGCGCCGCGGAGTCGAAGACCGGTGTGATCACTGTGACATCGGGCAGATGCGTGCCGCCACGATAGGGATCGTTAAGCACGAAGACATCGCCCGGGGCGATCGCGCCGGCGTTATCCGCAATCACCGCCTGCACGCTCGCGCCCATCGAGCCCAGATGCACCGGCATGTGCGGCGCATTGGCGATCAGGGCGCCGCGGGCATCGAAGACCGCGCAAGAGAAATCGAGCCTTTCCTTGATGTTTACCGAATGGGCGGTGTTCTGCAGGCGATAGCCCATCTGCTCGGCAATCGACATGAAGAGATTGCTGAAGATCTCGAGCATCACTGGATCGGCATCGGTACCGATCACATGCAATGAGGGCCGCGGCGTGACGCGCACAAGGATCAGGTCGCCGCGCGGGCTCATGGTGGCGCGCCAGCCGAGGTCGACGATCGTGGTCGCGGTGGCATCGCTCACGATTGCCGGGCCATCGATGACGGCGCCGCTTGGCAGCGTCTCGCGATCGAAGAGCGGCGCGTCACGCCAGTCGCCAGCCGAGTAGAGAGACACGACCGCGCCCGGTGCCGGTGCTGCGATCGCGCTGGATGGCCCGCTTGTTTTTTCGCTTGCTTTTTCGTTTGCTACTGCGCTTGGCGCACCGCTGTGCCCGCCGCCTGGCACCGGCGCATCGTCTGCCGCTCGCGGCGAGATCGCCTCGACGCTGACCGACTCGATCGCAAGCGGACGCCCGGTGAGCAAAAAGGCGAAGCGCTGGCGATAGCCGGCCTCGAAGCGACTGACCATTTCGTCGATCGCAGCAAGCGGCACCGCCACCGCGGTATCGGTGCCCTGGTACTTGATGTGCACGCGCCGCTCGAGTCGCAGGCCTGCCGCCGGCTCGCCTTGAGCGATCAGGTCATCACGGGCCTGACGATCGAGGGCATCAATCTGCTCGATCGCCTCGGCAAGCGCCTGCTCGTCGAGGCGCCGTTCGATCGAACGTTCGCGCAGCGAGGCTGGTTCGGCGAGCCCCATGCCATAGGCCGACAGCACGCCGGCAAGCGGATGGGCCAGCACCGTCGACATCGCGAGCGCGTCCGCGACTGCGCAGGCATGCTGCCCACCGGCGCCGCCAAACACCGTCAAGGCATAGCGGGTGACGTCATAGCCGCGCTGTACCGAGATCTTCTTGATCGCATCGGCCATGTTCGCGTTGGCGATATCGATGAAGCCCTGGGCAACCTGTTCGGGGCTCAGTTGACGGCCGGTCGCCTGCGCGATGGTCTTTGCAAGTTGAGCGAAGCGCTCGCGCACCACCTCGCGATCGAGCGGGGCATCGCCCTGCGGGCCGAAAACCTTCGGGAAAAAATCGGGCTGAATTTTGCCCAGCATCACATTGGCATCAGTCACGGTGAGCGGACCGCCCCGGCGATAGCAGGCAGGCCCAGGGTTGGCACCGGCCGAATCCGGTCCCACCCGGAATCGGGCGCCATCGAAATGAAGGATCGAGCCGCCGCCGGCCGCCACGGTGTGAATGCTCATCATCGGCGCACGCAGCCGCACACCCGCCACCTGCGTATCGAAGACCCGCTCGAATTCGCCGGCAAAGTGCGAGACATCGGTGGAGGTGCCGCCCATGTCAAAGCCGATCACCTGCTCGAAGCCGGCCGCCTGACTGACGCGCGCCATACCGACAATGCCGCCCGCCGGCCCGGACAGGATCGAATCCTTGCCCTGGAAGGTCTGGGCATCGGTCAGGCCGCCATTGGACTGCATGAACTGAAGTCGCACGCCCGGAAGACCTGCTGACACCCGATCGACATAGCGGCGCAGTACCGGCGACAGATAGGCGTCGACCACGGTGGTATCGGCGCGCGCCACGAACCGAATCAGCGGCGAAGCCCGATGCGAAACCGAAATCTGGGTATAGCCGATGTCCTGGGCGATCTCGGCCAGACGGGCTTCATGGGCCGGATATCGATAGGCGTGCATCAGCACGATGGCTAGCGCCCGCAAGCCCCGATCGAAGGCCGACTGCAGAGCCAGGCGCGCATTCGCCTCATCGAGCGGGCGCACCAGACTCCCATCAGCCGCCATCCGCTCGTCGACTTCGACGACTTCACGATGCAAGAGCTCGGGCAGCACGATGTGGCGATCGAAGAGCCGCGGACGAGCCTGGTAGCCGATGCGCGGCGCATCGGCAAAGCCGCGCGTCACCACCAGCAGCAGCGGCTCACCCTTGCGCTCTAGCAGCGCGTTGGTGGCAACCGTGGTGCCCATCTTGACCGCTTCAATCTGGTCGGCAGGCATCGGCTCGCCCGGTGCCACGCCGAGCAGGCGCCGAATGCCGGCAATCGCGGCATCAGAATATTGCTCAGAATTGTCGGACAGCATCTTGGCACTAACAAGCGTGCCATCAGGATGGCGCCCAACCACGTCGGTGAAGGTGCCGCCGCGATCGATCCAGAACTGCCAGCGGCGCGGGGGCGTCGCGTCGACACTGATTGCCTGATGGGAGTCCTGCTGCGGGAACAAAGGGGGCTGATGCGCTGACATGGGAGAGGCTCTCACAACCGGATGGCGTACTGAATCAACCGAAGTATCGACCACAAGGCGCCTGCCGACCCGGTCTCTGTTAGAGCGTGTTGCGGGGCAATGCCAATTCGGCGCAGGGATTGCGGGCCACACTGTCGCCATTGACTCACGACCCGCAAACCGCCTAAGCTTTCCGGTTACCTTCTGGAACCCGGAGATCCGAATGAAGCTCGTCCCTCTGATTGCCGTGACCCTTTCGATCGCGGTGTCGTCCCTGACCGCGACCTCTGCGTGGGCGCAAACCAAATGGGATCTGCCCGCGGCCTATGCCGCCGGCAATTTCCACACCGAGAACCTGGTGCAGTTTGCCAATGATGTCGACAAAGCAAGCGGCGGCAAGCTCAAGATCACGGTCCATGCCAATGCCTCGCTCTTCAAGGCGCCCGAGATCAAACGGGCGGTGCAGTCGGGTCAGGCGCAGCTTGGCGAAGTGCTGCTGGTCAACTTTGAAAACGAATGGTCGGTCTATGGCCTCGATGGCATTCCTTTCCTGGCCACCAGCTACAAGGAAGCCTTCAAGCTCTATCAGGCGCAAAAACCGGCGCTAGACAAGAAGCTGGCTGAGCAGGGAATGATGATGCTCTTTGCCGTGGCCTGGCCGCCGCAGGGGCTCTACACCAAGAAGGAAGTCAGCTCGGTGGCCGATATGCGCAAGATCAAGTGGCGCGCTTACAGCCCCTCGACCGCCAAGATTGCAGACCTGATCGGCGCGCAGCCGGTGACGGTGCAGGCTGCCGAACTCTCCCAGGCACTGGCCACTGGCGTGGTCGAAGCCTATATGTCGTCGGGGTCGACCGGCTTTGACACCAAGACCTACGAGCACCTGAAGTACTGGTACGACACCCAGGCGTGGCTGCCCAAGAACGCAGTGCTGGTCAATCGCAAGGCGTTTGAGGCGCTCGACAAGGCCACTCAGGACGCGGTGATGAAAGCCGGGGCAGATGCCGAGAAGCGCGGCTGGAAGGTCTCGGAAGAAAAGAATGATTTTTACAAGAAAGCCCTGGCCGAGAAAGGCATGAAGATCCTGCCGCCCTCGCCCAAGCTGACCGCCGACTTCCAGCAGGTTGGCGGCATCATGCTCGAGGACTGGGTCAAGAAGGCCGGACCTGAAGGCAAGGCGATCATTGACGCCTACCGCAAGTGATTCGCCGCACGCTGGACGCTCTCTATGACGCGGCCGGTGCGGCGGCCGGTGTCTGCGTCTTTTCGATCTTCGCGGTGATGTTGCTTGCCGCCGGCGCCCGTGAACTCGGATTTCGCACCGGCGGCACCGATGACCTGGTGTCCTGGATGACCGCAGGTGCAGCATTTCTGGGGTTGGCTCACACATTCAAGCACGGCGACTTTGTGCGGGTGGGCCTGTTTCTCGAAAGCATGCCGCCCCGCCTGCGCCGCGGTGTTGAGCTGGGCTCGCTCTCGATCGGGGTGATCTTTACCGGCTTTTTGCTTTGGTCGGTTGCGCTTTATCTCTACAACGGCTGGCTCTACAACGAAATGTCGAACGGCCTGCTGGTGGTGCCGCTGTGGATTCCGCAGTTGAGCTTCCTGCTGGGTGCAGCGCTGCTCTTTATTGCGATGATCGATGAGTGGCTGATCGTCTTTGCGGGTGCGCGCCCGACCTATGCCACCGCGGTCGAAGCGCGCCACGCACGCGGCGACTTCAGCGAAGACGTCTAGATGGAAACCCTCGGCGTCGCCGGCGTCGGCCTCTTTTTGCTGATCGTCATGCTGTTCCTGCTGGCAGGCGGGGTCTGGATCGCGATGACTCTGGCGATCATCGGCTGGGTCGGCATGGCGCTCTTTACCGATATGCAGGCGGCCCGCTGGGGCGAGAATCTGTTCGTGGCGATGTGGGGCTCATCCGCTTCCTGGGAGCTTGCGGCGCTGCCGCTCTTTATCTGGATGGGCGAGATCCTGTTTCGCACCAAGCTCTCCGAGCAGATGTTCGAGGGGCTGGCACCCTGGCTGGGCAAGGTGCCGGGCCGGCTGATGCACACCACCATTTTGGGCTGCGGCATCTTCGGGTCGGTATCGGGCTCGTCGGCCGCCACCTGCGCCACCATCGCCAAGGTAGCCCTGCCTGAACTCAAGCGCCGCGGCTATGACGAGCAACTGGCGCTGGGTGCGCTGGCCACCGCCGGTACGCTCGGCATCCTGATTCCACCGTCAATCACCATGGTGGTCTATGCGGTCGCGGCCGACGCCTCGATCATCCGCATCTTTCTGGCCGGCTTCATTCCGGGCGCCATCCTGATGGCGCTTTTTTCGGGCTATATCGCCTGGTGGTCGATCAGGCACCCCGACCGGGTCCCGCCTGCCGATCCGGTTCCCGGGCTGAAGGAAAAACTGCGCCGCTCGGGCAACCTGATTCCGTGCACCCTGCTGATCATTTTTATCGTCTGGGTGCTGGTGGCCGGTTGGGCCACCGCCACCGAGTGCGCAGCCTTTGGCGTGCTGGGGTCGCTCGCGATTGCTGCAAGCAGCCGGTCGCTGACCTGGGAGAATTTCAGGTCGAGCCTGATGAGTGCCACGCGGGTGTCGTGCATGATCATGTTCATCCTGGCAGGCGCGGCCTTCCTGACAAAGACCATGGCCTTCACCGGCGTGCCGCGCCTGCTGGCCGAGTGGGTGGCCTCGCTCGGCCTGTCGCCTTTTGCACTGATCGGCATGCTGTCGCTGATTTATCTGGTTCTGGGCACCGCCCTGGACGGCATCTCGATGATCGTGCTGACCTCGGCGGTGGTGCTGCCGATGATCCAGAAGGCGGGCTTCGATCTGGTGTGGTTCGGCATCTTCATCGTGCTGCTGGTCGAGATTGCCGAGGTCACGCCGCCGGTGGGGTTCAACCTTTTTGTCTTGCAGAACATGACCGGCAAGGACAGCAACACGATTGCCCGGGCCGCGATCCCGTTTTTCGTGATGCTGCTGGTCTGCATCGGCCTGATCACTGCCTTCCCGGAAATCGTCACCTGGCTGCCCGATCGGCTGATGGGGAAGGAAACCTGAGCCGATGACACGGCATGTCGCGGTGATCGGTGCCGGCATCGTCGGCACCTGCACCGCCTGGTATCTGAATCAGCACGGATTCGAGGTTACGGTCTTCGAGCGTCGCGATGCGGTGGCGCGCGAGGCCAGCTGGGGCAATGCCGGCGTTGTGGCGCCCGCCTATGTCACGCCTTGGGCAGCGCCGGGCATGCCGCGCAAAGTGCTGTCCTACCTGTTTGCGGCCGAAGCGCCGGTGCTCTTTCGGCCGGTGGCCAGCGCGGCACTTGCACGCTGGCTGGCCGCCTGGCTCGGGCAGTGCACCCTCGAGCGCTATCGGATCAACAAGTCGCGCATGCAGCGACTCGCTTTTTACAGCCGCGATCAGTTGCATCTGCTTCGGGCGAGTCTTGACATCGATGACGGCGTGAGCCCGGGCTATCTGCAGCTGATGCGCAGCCAGCAGGATCTGGCGATGGCCGCACCCGCCATCGCGATGCTGCAGGATGCCGGTGTGCCGCACCGATTGCTCGATGCCGCGGCCTGCCGACAGATGGAGCCAGCCTTGTCGGCCCACACGCCGCTGGCGGGTGCCCTGCATCTGCCGCAGGACGAATCGGCGAGTTGCCCGGCTTTTGCGCAGGCCCTGGCTAATGCCGCGATTCAGGCGGGTGTGCGCTTTGCTTTCGGACATAGTGTCAGGAGGATTCGGGTCGAGGGCGGCCGGGCAACTGCACTCGAGATCGAACTGCAGGCAAAGGATTCGGCGATGGATTCATCAGGCGATCCACAGGGTGCCGGGGCAGTGACGCGTGTTCGGGCGGGTAAGTCGCAGGACCTGAGTCGGAACCTGAGTCAGCACCCGAGTCAGCAACTTAGCCAGCGCTTCGACGCGGTCGTCGTGGCGGGTGCGGTGGATAGCCTGCCACTGCTGGCCGAACACGGCATCCGTCTTCCGATCTGGCCGGTCAAGGGCTATTCGACGACCTTGCCCCTGCACGATGCGGCGCTCGGGCCGCGCCAGGCAATGATCGACGAAGCCTACAAGGTGGCGATTACCCCAATGCCTGGGCATGTCAGATTGGCCGGTACTGCCGAGATCGGCAGCCCGAGGCTGGTACCGCGCGATGCCGCACTGCGCACGCTGGTCAAGGTCGGTCGCGACTGGTTTCCGATGGCTGCTGATTGGGCGAGTGCGCGTTGCTGGGTCGGGGCACGACCGATGACCCCCGATGGGCCGGCGCTGCTTGGCGCCACGCCTGTCGACGGGCTCTTCATCAACATGGGTCACGGCTCGACCGGCTGGGCAATGGCCTGCGGCGCGGGCAAGGTGGTTGCCGACCTGGTTGCAGGCCTGCGTCCCGAGATCGATCTCGATGGGCTGACGATCGAGCGGCTTGCCTGAGTTTGCCACTGAAGGAATGCCATGCCCGACCCCGCATCCGCCACCACTGCTGAGCATCGCGATCATCTCCTGCTGCTCAGCGCCGGGATTCGTCAGATCGAGGAGCAGTTTTTGGCCGCCCTGCCCAACGGCACCCTGATGGCTCGCGCAGCCGCGGGGCTGGCCGATGTCTGCGCGAGTCAACTGCGCCGCTTGCCCGCCGGCACGCCGGTGCTGGCGCTTTGCGGCCCTGGCAACAACGGTGGTGATGCCCTGCTCGCGGCGATGCTTCTGGCCGATCGCGGCTGGCGGGTGGTGGCGATCACCTTGCTGTCGGATGAGCCGACCGCCGATGACGCCCGCCGCGTCTGGCGAGCCTGGCGCGATCGGGGTCTGCCGATGTCGGCCCCGGGCGAGCTGCCCTCGCTGCTGGTCGATTGCCCGCTGGTGATCGACGGTCTGTTCGGTATCGGCCTGACGCGGGCGCTGCCGCCGACAGCCAGTCTGATCGCGCAGCAGCTTGCGAGGGCATCGGTGCGCGTCGTCGCGGTGGATGTGCCGAGTGGGCTGGATGCCGATCGGGGCAGCATTGTCGGCCCACCCGGATCGCTCGCGCTGCGGGCTGATGTCACGGTGACCATGATCGCCGATAAGCCCGGCTTGCATACCGGTGCCGGGTGCGTGCTTGCCGGCGAGGTGATCGTGGCCGATCTTGAATTGCCACCCTCGTCGCACGAGAACTCGCAGAGCACCGATCAGGGACGGCTGATCGACCGCGACGCGGTGAGCGCCTTTGCTCCGCGTCGCAGCCGTGATGCCCACAAAGGGCGCTTTGGCGACGTACTGGTGATGGTCGGCCAGGCGCAGATGGCCGGCGCAGCCCTGCTGGCGGCGCTTGGCGCGCAGGCGACCGGTGCCGGGCGGATCTATCTCGGCTCGCAGGACGGTCTGACCGATCGCACCGGCCATCCCGAACTGATGACCCGCGCCCTGCGGCTTGATGAGCCCGATGCGCAGCAGGCGCTGGGCGCCGCCACCGTGGTCGTGGCCGGTTGCGGGCTGGGGACAGACGCGCAGGCACAGCGCAAGTTGACGCATGCCCTGGCTCACCGAGCCGCGCTGCTCCTGGATGCGGACGGGCTGAACATTGTGGCGGGCGATCCGGCGATGCTGAGCCTGTTGCAGGCGCGCGCGGTGGCTGGTCTGACTAGCGTGCTCACGCCTCATCCGCTTGAAGCGGCCCGCCTGCTCGGGATCACGACCGCCGAGATTCAGCAGGATCGCCGGGGCGTCGCCCTGAAGCTCGCCAAGCTGACCGGCAGCATTGTCGTGCTCAAGGGAGCCGGCAGCGTCGTCGCATGCCCTGATGGCGGCTGGTCGATCAATCGCAGCGGCGGGCCGATCCTCTCGGTTGCCGGCACCGGCGATGTGCTCGCCGGCGCAATCGCCGGCCTGCTGGCATCGAGCGTGTCGCAAGGTCTTGAGGACGCGGATCGGCTCGCCAACGGGTCGGCTGATCTCACCCGACTCGGCGTGTGGATTCACGGCGATGCTGGCGACTCGCTTGCCGCTCAGCCCGACTGGTCGGCATCAATCGGTCTGCCGGCAGCCCAGCTTGTTCAGGCCATCCGGATCAGCCTCAATCGGCTTGCAGCTGGCCGCTCCTGAGCTTGAGCGTGCGACCGCATCGCGCGGCCAATGCCGGATCGTGGGTGACCAGGATCAGGGTTGCGCCCGATTCGCGATTGAGTTCAAAGAGCAGATCGATGATCCGCTCGCCAGTGGCATGGTCAAGGCTGCCGGTGGGTTCATCGGCAAAAAGCAGCGCCGGTTTCGACACGAAAGCGCGCGCGAGCGCCACCCGCTGCTGCTCGCCCCCCGACAGGGTCCGCGGATAGTGCCCTACCCGATCAGCCAGTCCGACTCGCTCGAGCAGATGCCGGCTCCGGGTTGCGGCATCGGCTGCCCCGGCAAGCTCGAGTGGCAACATCACGTTTTCGAGCGCGGTCATTTGCGGCAACAACTGAAAGGCCTGAAAAACGAATCCGACATGCGCGGCACGCCATGCGGCGCGGGCATCTTCGTCGAGCGCAAAAAGATCCTGATCGGAGGCGATGATCTTGCCCGAGGAAGGCAGATCGAGACCCGCGAGCAGTCCAAGCAGGGTTGACTTGCCCGAGCCGGAGGCGCCGACAATGGCAACGGTATCGCCCGACTCGACGCTGAAACTCACATCGTCGAGTATCGTCAACCATCCGCCGGCGTCCGGCACTTTCTTGCTGAGGTTTTGTACGGTGATTGCAGTCATGGCGCGAAGTGTAGCCCGCTCTCGTTTCAATCCTTCCGGCCCCCGGTCATCGGGCGAACCGACGCGACGCCGACTGCTCGGCCTGATGGCGGCGGCGATCAGCGGCGCAGTGACCGCCGGCCAGCACCGCCCTGCCCTTGCCGATCCGACGCCACGCAAACTGCTGGTGCTGGGCGACAGCCTGTCGGCCGAGTACGGTCTGGCCAAGGGGTCGGGATGGGTGGCACTGCTTGGCAAGCGGCTGACCGAACAGCGCCTGCCCTATGAAGTGGTCAACGCAAGCATCAGCGGCGAAACCACCGCAGGCGGTCAGACACGGCTGGCGCAACTGCTCCAACGACATCAGCCGGCGGTGGTCGTGATTGAGTTGGGCGGCAATGACGCACTGCGTGGGCTGCCGCTGGCCAGCACCGAGGACAATCTGCGCGCGATGGTGAAAGCCGCAAAAAAGAGCGGCGCGCAGACGCTGCTGCTGGGCATGATGATGCCGCCCAATTATGGGCGAGCCTATGGCGAGCAGTTTGCCTCGAGCTTCAAGCGGGTGGCAGATAGCGAAAAGGTGGCGCTCGTGCCTTTCTTTCTGGCCGGTATCGGCGATCGGATTGAGCTTTTTCAGGCCGATCGCATTCATCCGACCGAACAGGCACAGCCGATGATGCTCGACAATGTCTGGCCGGCGCTTGGCAAGCTGGTCGGTGCCAGGTAAAGCGAAGTGAGGTAACGCGGCGCGACTGAGCTCAGGCCGACAAGCCAAGCATCCGGCGGCGTGCCAGCGCGATCATCGTGATGGCGCAACTTGAGGACACCATCCAGACCGCCGCCACCCCCAGCGGATAATCAATTCGCCTGAGCAGAACCCAGACCCCGATCGCAAAGAGGAGCGCCGCCAGACCGGTTGCAAGACGCTGCGACTGCCAAAGCACTGGAAATCGGCGGGTGAGCCACGCGCCACTGAGGCCGGCCAGCCAGCCGAACAGCGCCCCCGCCAGCACATCATTTGGCCAGTGGGCGCCAACCGCAATCCGTGAAAGCCCGACTGCCGCAGCCAGGGCAAGGATCGCAGCAATCAACAGCGCGGTGCGCAGCGGATGCCTGCCTGGCAGGATCACCGCCAGCACCGCACTGGCCGCCGCAAACGCGGTGATGGTGTGACCTGACGGAAAGCTGTGCAGGTTGAGCGTCGGGCCGATTACATGGAACTGCGCCATGTCGAGCACCGCGGCCGGCCTAGGCGCATCGGCCAGTCGCTTGGCACTGACCGACATCAGACCCCCTGCCGGAATCGCTGCAATCGCGGCCACCAGCGCCTGCCGGCGCCACAGCAACAGTGGCGACATTCCGACCAGCAGCACCGCAGTGTCGCCAAACAGCGTCAGTGCCGACCAGAACCAGTCGGGCAAGACTCGCGCCTGAAGATTGATCGCAGTAAAGAGCGCCACTTGCTGCGCCGGTGAGATCGCCCAGATCAGCAGCGCAATCAGCATCGGCCAGCCCAGCCAGGCCAGCCAGTGTTTGCTGCTCCATCGCTGCTCGACAGTCTGATCGTTCATGGCCTCAGCGCCCCGGCAGCGGCTCAGCCGCCCCTTGCCAATTGCGACAATGCAGAAAATTGAAGTGCGCGATCTGGCGGCCGAGATGCCGCGCCGGCATCTGCTCGAGCAAGTCACAACGCTCGAATCGGTCGGGGCCAACCGGCGGCGCGAAGGTCATCGGCGACCAATCGATCAGCAGCACCGACTCTCCCGGCGTCATCGTGCCAAACCAGAGATCGAACTGATCGCGATGACGATTGATGACCTTCACCGGCGACGGTCGGGCGTACCAGGCGATCCGGCTGGCCAGCGACCAGTTCATCACCGCAAGTGTGTCAATGCGATTGGCCTGCGCAAGCGCCTTCGCATGCTGCGCGGCCGCCTCCCATCCGTAGAGATCGGCGACCGGATTGACCGGCGCGCGATCACGCATCTGCCCGGGCAAGCTGCTTGCCTGCGGCCCGGTTTCGCGCCCGACGCCACCAGCGAGCAGCAGCCCGACCATTGCCACACAGATCACGCCCTGCAAGCCGACCAGCGTCTTGACCAACAGGCGACGACCTTGCCAGAGTCTGAGCACGCCGGCTGCCGCCACCGGCATCAGCGCAACCCATGCCGGTGTCGACCAGTGCGGCAGGGTCGAGCCGCGTCCAGACAGCACGGTATAAAGCAGCAGCGGCGGCAGGCCGAAGCAAACGACGAATGCGAGCGGCGAGATGCGGGTTGAGGGCTGGCGCAGGGTCGAGGCCGGATCCCGACGCGCCGCCAGCACCCCGGCCAGAATCAGCACGCCAAAACCGAGCACCTGAACCACCAGATAAACCGCGACCCGATAGCCGCGCCATTGGCTCGATCCGGCGGCATGCCCGAGCTGGTAGCGAAACGAGATCCAGTCGTGCGCCGCGTTCCAGCCAAGAACCGGGACGACCGCCAGCAAGGCCACGAGCACTGCGCCCCACAGGGCCGGGCGCAACAGCACACGCCAACCATGTGCGCGCACCAGCGCCAGCGCGCAGCCCAGGGCCAGCAGCACTGCGGTGTATTTGGCGAGCCCCGCCAACCCAAGGCACACGCCAAGCGCCAGCCACAGCCCGAGCCTGCGCGACTCGGCGGCATCGCACAGACGCCAGGTCAGGATCATCGCCGCGCAGGTCAGCGGCGTGAGCAGGCTGTCGGGGACCAGCGCCATGCCCAGCAGATTCGGCACCGGGCTCAGGACCAGCAGCAGCACTGCCACCCCCGCTATCGCTGCTCCTTGCATTCTTCCAGTTAACTGGCCGCCGTTCGACCCGTGGCTATCGGACCTTGCTGAGATCGGGGTGTGCGAATAGAGCAAGCCGGTCAGATGAACCACGCCCCAGGCGGTGAGCAGCCAGCAGACCATCGGCACGACGCGCATGAGCAGATCGCTGCCGCCCAGCATCGCTGCCGGCCACTGCACCCAGCCCACCAGCGGCGGGTGATCGAAGTAGCTCCAATCGGGGCGACTGCCATAAACCGCGTAGTGCGCCTCATCAGGTGACAGGCTGAGCACGGCTGCCAGCACCAGGTGGGTCAGCAGCGCGCCGAGCACCAGCCAGCGCGAGGCCTGCCCGGGCAGTGCGGCATTCAGGCGATCCTGCCAGCCCATCTCGGGCGCTGCTTCAGGCTTCATCTCAGGCCCGCTTTGGCCGCAGCCAAACCAGATAGGCGGTGGCGAAATAGTTCCAGAAAGTGCCGATGATGATCCCGGCCAATCCCGAGAGCAGCCAACCGCCGCTGTCGCCATGGACATAGGAAGCGACACCGATATTGGCCACCGCACCCAGCCCGCAGGCCACCATGAACTTGAGCAGTCCGGCAAGCATCGCCCAACCGCGAAGTCGCTGGTCGCGATAGGTCAGCGCATTGTTGAGCAGGAAATTGCCCACCATCGCGACCATCACTGCACTGGATTGGGCAAACACAAAATCGCCACCCAGGCCCAGCACGAGTCGCAGCACGGCAAGATGAACCAGCACGCCCGATGCGCCAATCGCGGCAAACGAGACAAAGCGCGGCGAGACGAAGCGGCCGATCGTCTTGTCGGCCAGCAGCATCAGGTAGTCCCAGGCGACCCGGTTGTCGAGCTTGCTCTCGCCGGCCAGCCGGTTGCGAAACACATACGGCAACTCGCGCACCCGCAACGGTGTGGGCGAAGACGCCAGCAGATCGACCAGGATCTTGAAGCCGATGCTCGAGAGCCGATAGACCGCCGCCTCGAAGGCCTCACGCCGAATCATGAAAAAGCCGCTCATCGGATCGGCCAGTGTCAGCCCCAGCACCCGCTGGCTCAGGCGGGTGGCCACCGCACTGATCGATTGGCGCGACGACTGCCAGTCGCCGACCGCGCCGCCCTCGACAAAACGCGAGCCGACCACGATATCGATCGGCTCATCGCGCAGCACGCCGAGCATGCTCGGCAACAGCGCTTCGTCATGCTGCAGATCGGCGTCCATCACCGCAAGAAAGGGTGCGCCGCTGGCCAGCATGCCCTCGACGCAGGCACTCGACAGGCCGCGCCGGCCGACTCGCCGCAGGCAACGCACTCGTGGAAATCGCCGCGAGAGCGCCTGCAGCCGCTCGGCCGTGCCATCGGGTGAATCGTCATCGACGAAAATGACTTCGAAGGCCACGCCCTGCAGCACCCGCTCGAGTCGCCGCAGCAGTTCCTCGACATTGTCGATCTCGTTGAAGGTCGGGATGACCACCGCCAATTCGACCAGCAGCGCATTGCTGTCGGCATCGATCATCAAAGCGTCAGACATCACTGAAATTCCTGCTGGTACCCCGGGCGGGACTTGAACCCGCACGCCTTGCGGCTGCGGATTTTAAGTCCGCTACGTCTACCGATTCCGTCACCAGGGCCGAGTCGCTGTGCTGCGGCGAGTATACGGTCGCCCGAAAGCGATTGCCGCAAGACAGAAAGCCCGCATTGCTGCGGGCTTTCAAGTGGCGAGGCAGACCGGATCGGTCGAGCATGCCGCGCAAAGACGCCGCTTACTGGCGTGCTGCGGCGAAGGTCTTGATCTGGTCGACCGTGACATAGCCCTTCTTGTCGGCGTCCATCATGTCAAAACCTTTAGCGATGCGGGGCATTCCTGCCTCGAGCTCCGCCTTGGTCAGTTTGCCGTCGCCATTCTTGTCGGCGGCCTTGGCTTTTTGATCAATTTCGGCGGCGACCTTCGGATCGAGAGGCTTGGTCTGGCTGATGGCCGAGCCGGTGGTAAGGAGAAGTGCCGAGGCAACAACGAGCGTGCGAATCATCGAGTGAGAGGTCATTGCAAACTGATCGAAGTGGAAAAGTGGTTCGAGCCTGACACAGGCCGAAAAGCTTGGTCCGACAACGCATGCGCTTGCCTGCTCGTCAGAACGGGGTACTTGGAGGCGCGAGCCGGAATCGAACCGACGTACACGGCTTTGCAGGCCGCTGCATAACCACTCTGCCATCGCGCCGACCGCGTCTCCACCCTCGCTGGAGGGGATGACGTTTGAAGACCGCCTCAGAAATGAAAAAGGAAGCCTGAAAAAGCTTCCCTTGCAAAACTGGAGCGGGAGAAGAGTCTCGAACTCTCGACCTCAACCTTGGCAAGGTTGCGCTCTACCAACTGAGCTACTCCCGCAAACTGCCGTGTTCGACAGAAGCGGGATAGTCGCAGGTTGCGCAGTCAGGTCAAAACCGTCTGGATGGACAGGACCAGCGAGCAGGCTCAGGACGCATCCCGCAAAAACGGCCAT